>CANGTN010000019.1 GCA_947456805.1 Chitinophagaceae bacterium
AGTGGTGGTGGGTAATAAGTGATAAGTTTTAAGTAGTAAGTTTTAAGTAATAAATTAAAAAAAATGAAACGGAATTTTTCAAGTATGCTGTCTTTGTTGCTGATAGGAATTATACTATTGGCATTACCTTCAATATTACATGCACAACCAATTGATCCTGGTGTAGATCCTGCGCCAATAGATGGCGGTGTAAGTATTGTGGCTGCTGCATGTGCGGGGTTTAGCAAAGCGTAAGCAACAAATTAGATTAGAAAATAGTCAGTAAAAAATTCTGTAAATAATAACAGGCAAAAGTTTTAATTCGGAAAATCCAATTCTTTTTTCAACTCCTGAATATCTTCAATAAGTTGTTCTATATCTAATCTCAGTGTTCCGTTATAAATACCTCTGATTCGTTTGTTTTGATCTACCAATAAAAAATGTTCGGTGTGTAAAAAATCTTTAGAGTCTTTGGTGAAACCTAAATCTTCTTCAGCGAAGTAGGATTGTCTTGCAAGCCTATAAATACTATCTTTCTTACCCGTTAATAAATGCCAGTTTTTTGCATCAATTTCATTGGCTTTTGCATAGATGTTCAATTTTTTTACAGAGTCAACCCAAGGAGCTACAGAGAATGAAAGTAGTACAACATTTGTATCATTTTTAAATACTTTGTCTACCAGTTTCATGTGATTGGTCATGACAGGACAAATGCTGCCACAACTTGTAAAAAAGAAATTGGCAATATGAATTTTGTCTTCGATATTTTTTTGTGTAATAATATTTTTTTCCTGATCTGTGAATGCAAAATCACCAATGGAATGGGTAATTTGTTTGTTTACATCACTTTCATTTTTTAAAAAAATAGGTGTAAAATTTGGCTCATTATAGTAGGGTAATTGTTCCTTTTTTTCAGTGCAAGCAAGCATTAGGCAACTACAAAGTATTAAGTAAACTATCTGATACATTTTTACAATTTTTAGTTCCCAATAATCCGTAACGTCTGCCTTTGATGATGATATAATTGGCTCTTATTTTTCCGTTATCGTACCACATTCGTTGTGTTCCATCTTCTTGTCCATTTACAAAATGGGCATTATGTGTTAATTTGCCATCAAAGTTCCATTCTTTCAATTCCCCCTCGTAAGCATCATTTCTAGCAACAAACTCAAATCGTTTATTGCCATTTTCCCAATAAGCAATTTGCTTTCCATTTTTTCTTCCTGATACGTATTCCCTGCTTTCCTTTAATTGGGTATTTAAATACCATTTTTTACAAGTCCCATTCAATAAACCATTCATATAATGTTCTTTCAATATGGTATCCTTTTTATTAGGATGTATATCAAATAAGCAACCACTGAATTTTTGGTTATTCAAAAAAACAATATCGTTAACTGAAGTAATGTTAATGGCAGATTTTAAAACAAAAATTTCTTTTGGCTTTTCCGAAGTACATGAAAAAGCCAAAAGAAAAAAGAAGGTTGAATAAAATATTTTCATTTATTGTGTTACTGTTCCTGGGGTGCCATAAAATCCACTACCATTTAGATAAGGCGCATCGTTTGTAAAATGATAATGATAGATTCCATTTGGATAATCAACTGTAACATGTGTATGTCCATGATAAGCATCTAATTGACTACTAACTAATACCGTACCATTTTCTTCCTGAGGACCATAAACCGGAAACCCGTCCAATAAGAAACCCATTAAACCTGATTTTGTAGACTTAACAGTTGTTAAATACAATGGCTCAACGTGGTAGTGATACATACCTGTATTTTGTGGGTGACCATAGTACTTATCGAAGCTAACTATTTCATTGGTTAAAGGTTGGTTAGGACCAGCATATTGATTGAAAAAAGGAACTCCATTTAAAGCAATACCAATAGGACCTAATGGTGTAGCCGGATGAGCCGCATTAACTGTCGGATTTAATGGTATTTTGAAAGTACCGTTTTGTTCTAAAATTGAATTAGGGTTTTTTGTAAATGTATAACCGGCAAATGTAGTTCCGCTATAAGCTTCATACAAAGCATTCGTAGTAGGGTAGTACGTACTTTTATGGTCTGGTAAATCTTTTGTTTTGATGTAAACAAAAGCACCATCCGAAGTAATACTAGTTGCACCATAAATTTTCTTATATACATCAGGGACAGTATTAGTAGGAGTGGTAGTATCAGCAGCAGTTGTGGCAGATTTAGAACAACTTATTACAGCACCGATTATTATTAATAGTGCAACTAAAGGAAGTTTTGCATTTTTCATATTTACTTTTTTATATCAGACGTTCTTTCTTTAAAAAACCCTTCTGTAAACTCTAAAAGAATTTAACAGAAGGGTTAAATAAAAAATTTAGTAACAATTATTTTTTCTTTTCAGCTGCTTGCATTGGATTCATACCAATTGCACCGGGATTTCTTCTGTTGCCTGCACCAGCTTTGAATAAACTGAATTTGCTAGGTTCCTTGCTTACATTGCCCCATGTGTTGTTGCTTTCATTAATGTCGGCTGTTTCTCTCATAGGGTCTAATTTGATACCAGTTGCTTTTTTAGTAGTTATAAATACTTTGCTTACTTTGTTTTCATTCTTACGCCATATTTGTGCAGGAATTCTTTCTACTTGTTTGCTACCATCTTCTAAAGTAAACTCTACAATGATTGGCATTACCAAACCGCCTTTGTTACTGAAAGTAATTTCGTACAAGTGAACATTGGCATATTTTGCTTTATCCTCATCAGTCAGGCTTTCCGGTGCATTAGCAGCTCTTGGAGCAACTACATATTTAGTTGTATCGTATGGCTCAATACCTCTGTCATATCTCCAGTAAAAATCTCTTAGTGTTGTATCAAGATCTGTTTGAAAAACAATTTTTTTATCTTCCCTATTTCTGATTTTTGAAATGTCATCAAAACTTGGAACGATTGGTTTATCAATGCCTCTTGCCATTCCGTTTCTATCACCACCAAAGCCATTTGACATTGGTTTAGCTTCCGGATCAAAGACTGCATGTTTTACTGTGTCAATAGCAATATCACATGGGTCAATTCCATAAAACCAGCCTCTCCAAAACCAATCCAAATCTTCGCCACTTGCATCTTCCATTGTTCTGAATAAATCAGCAGGAGTAGGGTGTTTGAAGGCCCATCGACGTGCATATTCTCTGAAAGAAAAATCAAATAATTCACGACCCATCACTGTTTCTCTCAAAATATTTAATCCAGTAGCGGGCTTGCTGTATGCGTTTGGTCCAAATTGAATAATGTTTTCACTATTTGTCATAATTGGTTCTAACTGATCTTTTGGCAAACGCATGTAATCTGCAATAGTGAATGCAGGTCCACGACGAGAAGGAAATTTATTGTCCCATAATTCTTCAGTTAAGTATTCAACAAAAGTATTCAAGCCTTCATCCATCCAGCTCCATTGTCTTTCATCACTATTGATAATCATTGGGAAAAAGTTATGGCCAACTTCATGAATAATTACACCCAACATACCATTTTTTGTTGCTTCGCTGTAGGTACCATCTTTTTCAGTTCTGCCATAATTAAAACATATCATTGGATATTCCATACCATTACTTGCTTCTATACTTTGTGCAACTGGGTATGGATAAGGAATAGAAAATTTAGAATACGTTTTTATTGTATGTGCAACTGCTTTGGTAGAATATTTTCTGTATAAATTATAAGCCTCTTTCGGATAACCACTCATACACATTACCTTCTTGCCTTCAACATAAGCAGGCATTGCATCCCAGATAAATTTTCTTGAACTGCCCCATGCAAAATCTCTTACATTGGTTGCAGTGTACATCCATGTTTTTTTCTTATCAGATTTTTTTAATTCAGCATTTTTTGCTTCTTCTAATGTTACTACTTCAATAGGTTCTTTAGCCGTTTGTGCTAAAGCCCAACGCTTCAATTGTGCAGGTGATAATACTTGTGCATAGTTGGTACATTCGCCAGTACTTAAAATAATATGATCTGCAGGCACCGTCATTTGTACATTGAAATTTCCGAAGGTTAATGCAAACTCACCTCTGCCTGTAAACTGATGATTTTGCCAACCTTGAAAATCGCTGTACACACAAAGACGCGGATACCATTGTGTCATGGTAAATAAAATGTTTCCATCATCAGGAAAAAGTTCATATCCACCACGACCGCCCTGTACCAGACGATTGCCGATTTTGTAATTCCAGTTTACATTGAACGTGAATGTTTGCCCGGGTTTCAACGGAGTTGCCAGATCAACACGCATCATAGTTTTATTTACAGTATAGCTGATAGCTTTTCCGGTAACATCAGTAAGTTTTGTAATTTTTATACCAAAGCCATTATCTGATTTTTCTTCTAGCATATTATCCAACATAGAAGTTGTAACAGATCTCGACAAATTGCTTCCATCCTGATAATTTGCATTATCTTGATTGCTGTGTTCATTCTCATCTAACTGAAGCCATAAATATTTCAACACATCAGGAGAGTTGTTATAATAAGTAATTGTTTCTGCACCTGTGAGTTTTGTGTTTTTTTCATCCAGCTCACATTTAATGTTATAGTCTGCACGTTGTTGCCAGTATTTATTACCGGGCGCACCACTTGCAGTTCTGTATTCATTGGGTGTTGGTAAAATAGTGCCCAATTGTTCAAACTTATTACCATGATTACTGGTAGGGTTGTTCATGATATTTTGTGCTTGTGTAGTTGTAATGACAAGCACTAAAAGAAACGATAAAAAAACTTTCATAGATATTAAAATTAAAAGGGTAAACGAGTTAATACCATTTGTAAAGCTAATCCGAAAATAATACCATTGCTAAACAATAAATATTCTCTTTGTTTTAGATTAAAAACAGATAAGCAAATAAAAGAAATTATTAAGACAATTGTGGCAAAAATTAGTTGTGCAACTTCTATACCGATATTGGCAAAAAGAATATTGAATGTAGTTCCGATGCTTTTGCCTTCCAAAGCTACAAACTCACTTGCAAAGCCCATTCCATGTATGAATCCGAAACAAAGTGTAAAAAAATAAATTAAGGTAATTTTTGATGAATGATTTGTTTTTTTAGAAATTAAATTATAAGCAACCGCAATAATAATAGTAAGTGCAATCAACAGTTCAATAAAGCTTTTCGGGAAATGAATGAGGTTGAAAACTGCCAGTGCCAGAGTAATGCTATGCCCAATGGTAAATGCAGTAACCAATATTAATAATCGTTTCCAGTCGTTGAAATTATAACGCAAAGCCAATGCTGCCATGAATAAAATATGGTCCAATGCACCCACATTCATGATGTGCTCGAAACCTATTTGAAAATAAATGGTAAAATTATTCATGCGGAATGTGGAAAATAATGATGAATTTTATCGCAGCAAAATAATAAATATAAATGGTAAATAGTGTACATCAATGGTTAATGATCAGTTTTTTTACTTTCTTACATCCGTTTTTTGTCAGTGTGATTGAGATTAATCACAATGCAAAGGAAAAATCGGTTGAAGTAAGTGTGCGGGCATTTGTAGATGATGTTGAAAGTACTTTATCTAAAAACAATAAAGTTAAAGTTGATTTGAATAATCCAAAAGATAAAGCTGCAATTGACCAATTGATAGCTAAGTATATGGCTCAAAAAATTCTAATTAATATTGATGGAAAGCAACAGCCGATGCAATATATAGGTTATGAAGTGAAGCAGGAAAGTGTTTGGGTTTATTTTGAAATTGAGCACATCAATACGCTTAAAAAAGTAGATGTCAATTGTAATTTATTGTATGATTTTCAACAAAAGCAAATCAATATTTTTCATGTAAAAGCCAATGGTAAAGAAAAAAGTTACAAGTTGGAATATCCTAAAACGATTGCAGGTTTTGATTTGTAGGGATTTTTCAAATTTTTTTCTCAGAATCATCAATGATCTGCGTTATCCGTGTGATCTGTGAGAGATACATTAAAGTTGCTCACGGATAGCACAGATAGCACGGATATTTTTTTGTATGATTTGTGAAAACACGAACCATAGTTGAGCAAATCAAATTTATTTCCCCTTCACCAAAGCATATGAATCATCTATCATTTCTTGCATTTGTCGATTATTCAGTTGCCCATTTACAATGATTGTATTCCAGTGTTTTTTGTTCATGTGATAACCGGGTAATACCGCATCGGGGAATTGTTCACGTAGCTCCAAAGCCTTATCAGGATTGCATTTCACATTAAATTGTAATGGATGGCTATCTAAGCTTGCCAATAAAAATATTTTTCCGTTTATCTTAAATACCAAAGTTTCTTCTCCAAACGGAAAACATGCTTCAGCATTCGGTTTGCAGATGGCGTATTCGTGCAGTGCTTCGATGTTCATTTTGGAATTATGAATTTTAAAGCCCATAATTTTTAAACTATGGGCTTCAGTAAATATTACAACATCTTCGTAATTACATCTACCAGTTCTTGTTTGGTAATTGGTACGCCCATGATTTTGTGGTAGCCTTGCGCATCAATCAAATATTGGTCACGAATAATTTTAATCAGTTGACCATTATTAATTTCAGGAATCAATACTTTATCAAATTGTTGCATCAATTCTCCCAAATTTTTTGGGAAAGGTCTTACATACCTGATATGTGCATGGCTTACGGCATGTCCTTCGGCCTGTAATTCAAGTACAGCGCTCTTGATAGCGCCATAAGTGCTTCCCCAGCCAATCACCAATACTTTACCTTTTTCGGGTCCGCTGTCTAATTTTTGTTCAGGAATATATTGTGCAATTCTATCTACTTTTTCCTGACGAATATTCACCATCAACTGATGATTCTCGGGTTCATAATTTACATTACCCGTAATGTTTTGTTTTTCCAATCCACCAATTCTATGTTCCAATCCGGCTGTACCTGGAATTGCCCATGGTCTTGCTAATTTTTGATCGCGTAAGTACGGTAAAAATTTATCTTCTCCTTCTGCCAAACCGGTTTTGAAAGTTACTTCAATATTGGGTAACTCATCAGCCTTGGGAAACTTCCATGGCTCTGCACCATTGGCAATAAATCCATCGCTCAATAAAATTACGGGAGTCATATGTTGTACCGCAATACGAACTGCTTCAAAAGCTACATCAAAACAATCACTAGGTGTAGATGAAGCAATGATAGGCATTGGACATTCCCCATTTCTGCCATAATATGCTTGCATTAAATCACTCTGTTCTGTTTTGGTTGGCAATCCGGTACTTGGTCCGCCACGTTGTACATTGATGATTAACAAAGGAATTTCCAGCATTACCGCAAGCCCCATGGCTTCTGCTTTCAAAGCCATACCCGGCCCGCTTGTTGTAGTAACACCAAACAATCCGCCATAGCTTGCACCAATTGCACTTGTAATAGCTGCTATTTCATCTTCTGCCTGAAAGGTGCGTACACCAAAGCTTTTGTGCCTGCTCAGTTCATGTAAAATATCTGAAGCAGGGGTAATAGGATAGCTGCCTAAAAATAAAGGCAAATTGCTTTTTTCACTTGCAGCAATTAAGCCGTAAGCCAATGCCTGATTACCCATTATACTTCTGTATGTACCAGCATTCATTTTTGCTTTCTCTACACGAAAGCGTGTAGTAAAAGTTTCGGTGGTGTCGCCGTAGTTATAACCGGCTTGAAGTACTTTAATATTGCTTTGTAAGATTGTTTCTTTTTTACCAAATTTTTCTTTTAAAAATTCAATGGTGTTTTCCAAACTTCTGTTGTACATCCAATAAATGAAACCCAGCACAAACATATTTTTAGCACGGTCTCTTTCTTTAGTGCCAAGATCTGTAAAGTCTTTCAGCGATTCTCTTGTAAGTTTGGTAACGTCAATTTTTATGAGTTCGTAACTATCCAAGCTGCCATCTTCCAACGGATTGATGCCCTCGGGATAATTGGCAAGTCTTAAATTTTTTGCATCAAAACCATCAATGTTTGCAATGATTTTTCCGCCCGGTTTAATACTTTTTAAATTTACTTTTAATGCAGCAGCATTCATGGCAACAAGCACATCAGCAATATCACCCGGAGTATACACTCTGTTAGAAGAAAAGTGAAGTTGAAATCCGCTCACGCCGGGTAGTGTGCCAATTGGAGCCCTGATTTCTGCAGGGAAATCGGGGAAGGTTGCCAAATCAATTCCTAATAAAGCAGTATTGTTGGTAAATTGTTGCCCGGTTAATTGCATTCCATCACCACTATCCCCTGCAAATTTGATGACTACATCTTGTAAGAGTTCTTCGTTTGCTGCCATTTGAATAAATTATGTTGCAAAAGTAACACTTGCACAAGTCAATACATCACTATTGTTGAAGATAATATCCGCTTTTATATTTTTTAAATAATAACATAACACATTATTGTATGGATTTAAAAAAATATTTATCGTTAACATTGCTTTGACGTTGTTTGATATAAATTGCATTTATTATGAAACAAAGGCGTCTAAAAAATAGTAGTATGATTGTAGCAATAGCTTGGGGAGTATTGCTTTGTATAGCTTGCAACAACAATACTTCTAATCAACAACAAAAAGATTCAACAGCTATTATTAAAGCAACTGAACTGAAAAAAAATACAATTGATACAAGTGCTGTAAATAACACAACTACTTCTGTTTTGGATACATCAAACCGAACAATCGTATACCAAACCATAACATACGATACCACCAAACAATACATTTATCTCACGTTTGATGATGGTCCACAGGGCGGAACAAAACAATGCCTGGAATTGTGTAAAAAACTTGGGGTTAAAGCGACTTTTTTTATGGTGGGCAGACATGGCAACGATAAGCAAGGAAAAGCACAGGTAAAAACTATCAGAAGCCAATATCCGCAAATATTATTGGCCAATCATAGCTACACCCATGCCAATGAAAAGTACCAATATTTTTACCAACATCCATTCATAGCAGCACAGGATTTTTATAAAGCACAGGATTCTTTACATGTTCCATTTAAAATTATTCGGCTACCCGGTAACAATGCATGGGTAAGGAAGGGTGAAATTAAAAGTAGTGGGCTAGTACGTTCGGTGTGCAATAAGTTGGACAGTGCCGGGTATAATGTGATGGGTTGGGATGTAGAATGGCGGTTTACCAGAGGAAAATCTTTTCCGGTTGAAAGCCCTGCTAAGATGGCAACCCAAGTAGATGATGCATTACATAGGCATACACATTCGCCCAATCATGTAGTTATTTTAACACATGACAGAATGTTTAGAATGCCTAATTATACCGATTCCCTTGAAAAATTTATTACGATTTTGAAACAAAATCCGAAATATGTTTTTGAAACCATGGATCATTATCCCGGATTAAAAATGTAAAATGTTCGTGCGGAAGTTGAATATTTGCTGAATCATTTTTTTATGCAACATTTTAGTATTGATACAATTCAAAGTTGGGATCGTTTTTATCGGGGTAATTTTATCAATTGTTTGAGTGGTTTTAAAAGTGCTTCCTTAATTGGTACGGTAAATACAGCGGGAGTTACCAATCTTGCTATCTTCAGTAACATCATACATTTGGGAGCCGATCCTGCATTGATTGCTTTTCAAAACCGTCCAACAGCAGCAGCACCACATACGATTGCAAATATTGAAGCTACCGGAGTTTATACCCTCAATCATATTCATCCATCTTTTGTAGATAAAGCACATCAAACGAGTGCGAAGTATGCTGCGGAAGAAAGTGAGTTTGCGGCAGTACAACTTACGGAAGAGTGGAGACACAATATTCATGCGCCTTTTGTAGCAGAAAGTAACATTAAATATGCATTGTCTTTGGTAGAAATAGTACCCATACAACACAACAATACTTTTTTGGTAATTGGAAAATTAACCGATGCTTTTGTGGATGAAAGTTGTATCGAATCTGATGGTTATCTGTCACTTGAAAAAATACAATCTGTTACTTCTTTGGGTATTGATGGATATTACAATGTCAGTAAAGTTGCACGTTACAATTATGCAAAGCCGGGGGGAATGGCTGAGGAGATTTGGGATAAAAATATTTGATTTTATTACTTCACGCCACACAATTCTTTCCAGCGGCTTGTGTATTTTGGGCTGTTGAAATTTTGTTGCATTTTCCAGTTGCGTTGTGTGCCGCTGCTTGCAAACTTTAAAACGTCATTGCGTTGGCTGAAGTTGATGTTGTCTATCACATCCATTAATAATCTGCCCTTGTTGTCATTATCTGATACAAATAAATTTCCTTGAATAGATTGATCAGGGATAATGTTGTATAACAATACACCTGCTTTTTTATAGGTTGTTCCTTTTGTAAAAATGCGTTCTGCCATTGCAAGTGCAGGCTTAATCAACAGATTGGTTTGTGCAGTTGCAACAGGCAGTGTAGCATAGCTGCTAACGCTTGTACCTCTGTGAAAAGAAGCATTCAGATTTTCTTGCTTCGCTACCAAAAAAATACTGATTGTTTGCGCAGCTCCTTTTTGTCTTCGTAACTTTTCTGCTGCACGTGCAGTATAAGTAGCTATTGCTTCCTGAATGCGATGCAACTCAGTTATGGGTTCGCCAAACATACGGGTTGTAGCAATCATTTTTTTGTTGGTTAATTCATCTTTCATACCAATACTTGGAATGCCTTTTAATTCTCGTATCAACCGTACACCAACGATTCCGCCTAAATATTTTTTACCAAATTCAGGTGAACGAATGCTCAAATCAAAAGCAGTATTGATGCCCATTCGTTTTAATTTTTCGGCGTACTGATAGCCAATACCCCATACCGCGTCAATAGCTGTTTGTTGTAATGCAGCTTCAATTTTTTTGGTGGAATCGAGCACCATAATACAGTTGGTGGCTGCTTTGTTTTTCTTGCACAAACGGTTGGCTACTTTTGCCAAAACCTTTGTCGCAGCCACTCCTACAGAAACTTTGATGCCTGTCCATAGTTCTATTGTTTCTTTAATTTGTGTAGCAAAATCGTACAAAGAATCTTGGGGTACAGCTTCAAGATTTAAAAAAGCTTCATCTACAGAATACACTTCTACATTTTCTTCTCCTGCTATTTGCCGCAAAGTTTCCATTACACGCCAACTTAAATCGCCGTACAAATTGTAATTGGATGAAAAGGTAGTAATACCATGTTTTTCTATCAATGGTTTTGCTTTAAAATATGGGCCGGCCATGCCTATGCCAAAGGCTTTTGCTTCATCGCTGCGTGCAATGATGCAGCCATCATTGTTGCTGAGTACGATAACGGGTTTGTTCTCTAATTCGGGACGAAATAATTTTTCGCAGGAACAATAAAAACTATTACAATCTACAATGGCTTTCATTTAATTATTTTTAATTGATACGCTGATGAAGTAGGCATCGGTAATTTTTTTGTACTAGTATTTTAACAGATCCCTCTTTCGTCGGGATGACAAATAAATATTCAGAGAAAATATTTCTAACTGTGTAAATACTTGCTGCATAAGGCTTCGGACGTACAAGTGTGCGACGCAACTACAGCAACACAGCATTCCTACAGCTCGTTACCCAAATAATTATTTCCCTAACTATTTTTATTTTTATTGAATGCAATTAATGTAGCATCAATTAAATGAATGGTACAAGTAACTACGCCCCAACTTTGAAATTGCATCCATTCATCCAACACAATGTCTTTGAATTTTTTATTCTCTGCACATAAGCTGACGCCATTAAAATTTTGTTGAAACCGCCGCACCAATAATTCGCCATTCACTGCTGCCACAATAATTTTTCCGTTGCTTGCTTTAATGCTTCTGTCTACAATCAATACATCGCCGGGCTGAATGCTTGCATTTTCCATTGCATTGCTGTTCATTCTGAAAAAGAAAGTAGCCGGTTTATTCATAATTAATTGTTCATTTAAATCAATTCCACGTTCCATAAAATCGTCTGTTGGTGCTCCGAAGCCAGTTGCATTGGCTGTTGCTACTTGGTGTTGATTGAAATTTTTAGTGCCATTGTAGGCTGATTTTTGTCCTATTTCGTTGTCCATAAAAAATAAATTTTTAAATGCTAAATTAATTAGTAATTTCATACCATAAAATTTAGTTTTTAAAATCTCCGCCTTATGATAACAAATGTTTTGAATTGTGGAAAAAGCCACAAACAATACCGCATTATTGCCGAATGTGTCATTGCCCAAACGCAAGTGGCGCTGGCAGGTTTTTGTGCAGAAGAACAAGCTGAAAGTATATTGTTCAGGCACTTGCACAACCTTTGTGTACAAAGTGATGGGAGCCTGAACGGTACGCATCACTTACTTTGTAATATGATGCAGCAATGGCAATCTTCGTTTGATATTCCGGCGGCACAAATGCTGCAATATGTGCGTTCGTCTGATGCTGCGGCACAACTGAAATCGGTTTGTTTGTATCGTACCAATGCAGGTGAAGAAGAACAATTAATCAATCGTATTTTGATGTAGGAAAAAATATCAGTTGGTATTTTATGGGGAAAGGAATGAAGTGAATCTTGGATGATGCAATCAACCAACGTTCTTTTTATATACATTCGTCTTTTCTCAATACTAATTTATGGATGTTATTATACAAGGTATTCAAAGTTTATTCAGCAATTGGAAAGGGATTCAGCCAGACCGCATAGAAAAGTTGCCGCAAAGTGGTAGTGACAGAATTTATTTTAGATTGCATGCACAGGGACAAACCTTTATTGCTGCCTACAATCTGAATGTAAAAGAGAACAATACTTTTATCTATTTCAGCAAACATTTTCAGCAAAAAAAATTGCCGGTACCTGAAATATTTTGTGTGAATGAGGAGCAGACAATTTATATACAGCAAGACTTAGGCACGCATTCATTGCTGAATAAATTAGAAGAACACGGGCATGATGAATATGTGTATGGATTATTTGAAAAAAGTTTGTACAACCTTGCCCAAATTCAAATCAAAGGCAATGATGGTTTGGATTACAACCGATGTTTAACGGCAAAAGAATTTGGCAAACAAGCCATACTCAGCGATTTGCTTTACTTCAAATATTATTTTTTAGATACACTTCGGTTGCCTTATGATAAGCAAGCGATGATGGATGATTTTGAAGCATTGAGTACTTACCTCACTTTTACGCAACACAAGTATTTTATGTTTCGGGATTTTCAGAGCAGAAATATTATTGTACAAAATGATGCAGTTTGTTTTATCGACTATCAGGGTGGTATGAAAGGTGCTTTGCAATATGATGTTGCAAGTCTGTTGTGGCAGGCAAAAGCAGAATTAAGCGAAGTATGGAAAGATAAATTGTTGTTGTATTACATGGATGAAGTGGAAGTGTTGTTGCAGCAACAAATAGATCGTACCACATTTGTAAGTCAGTACAATGGGTATGTATTGATTCGTTTGTTGCAAGTGCTTGGTGCGTATGGCTTTAGGGGTTTGTTTGAGCGTAAGGCACATTTTTTGGCAAGCATTCCACTGGCTTTGCAAAACCTTAAATTTTTTATTGAAAATAAACGTATAGGTATTGTTACGCCTGAGTTTGACAGGGTTTTAAAAATTATTGTTGCCGATGCAATTATTCAAAAATTTACGCCGCTGCAAGCAACTGAAACAACACCGCTGGTAATTGAAATAAATAGTTTTAGTTATAAAAATGGGATTCCTAAAGATGCAAGTGAAAATGGTGGCGGTTTTGTATTTGATATGCGTGGAATACTGAACCCGGGCAGATTTGATGATTACAAAACTTTGAGCGGCAATGACAAATCTGTTCAGGATTTTTTGGAACAACGAACAAAAATGAACGAGTATTTAAACAGTGTTTGGGACTTGATAGATATTAATGTTGAGAATTATCTGGAACGTGGATTTAGCAATTTGCAAATTAATTTTGGTTGTACGGGCGGGCAACACAGAAGTGTATATGCAGCCGAACAAACAGCGAGACATTTGCGTAATAAATATAAGTTGAAAGTTCAGTTGACACATACCAATCAGGCAAACTGGAAAACGGAACTGTAATTTTTTTTCATCAATCTTTACCTACAAATTTTGACCAATTAAATTTACCTACATGAAAGCAATGATTTTTGCAGCAGGACTGGGAACAAGGCTAAAACCCTGGACAGACAAGCATCCCAAGGCATTGGCAGTGGTAAATGGAAAAAGTTTATTGCAAAGAAATATTGAATATTTACAGTTGCATGGTATTTACCAAGTAATAATTAATGTACATCATTTCGCCGATCAAATTATTGAAGAAGTAACAATAAACAATGGCTGGGGAAGTCAAATTGAAATCAGCGATGAAACAAGTGAAGTATTAGAAACGGGTGGGGGGTTAAAAAAAGCTGCTTGGTATTTTGAGCAGGAGCAACATTTTGTTTTGATGAATGTAGATATCCTGACTGATTTAAATTTAACCGCTATGATACAGCAACACCAACAAAATCAGGTGTTGGCAACACTGGCTGTAACAGAAAGAAATACTTCCCGATATTTTTTATTTAATGAAAACAATTTGTTGTGCGGTTGGAAAAATATAAACACGAATGAAGAAAAAATTGTTCGTCAGGATGTACCACTTGTTGCAAAGGCATTCAGCGGAGTACATGTGATAGATACTGCAATATTTTCATTGATGCAGCAAAAAGGAAAGTTCTCAATGGTAGATGTTTATTTAAGTGTAGCCAGTACCAATCTCATTCAATCTTTTGATCACAGCGGAGGTAAATTATTGGATGTGGGTAAGCCTGAAAGTATTGTAAAAGCAGAACAATTGTTTGTTTGAGTTACACTTTTTTCTTGTTCATTATAAAATGTCGACTCCCGAATTTGCAGAAGAATGCTTAAATTTGATAAAATCAATTTGCAATGAAAACATCGCTTAATTTAGATATCAGTTATGATCAAGTGCTTTTCTTGGTGAAACAATTGCCCAATAAAGAAAAACTTAAACTATCAAAGGAGCTTGAAAAAGAAGGCATTCATTCTAAACTGACCAAGATTTTATCAACTTTCAAAACCAATCAATTGAGTTTGGCAACAATTAATAAAGAAGTTGAAATTGTAAGACAACAGATTTATGAAAGTCAAAAAAGTTAAAGTTGTATTTGATACAAATGTTTGGATAAGTTTTATTATTGGAAAACGTTTAAGTTTTTTAAACGAATATATTTCAAACGAAGAGATTACAATAATTTATTGCAATCAATTGTTAGATGAATTGAGAGAGGTGACAGCAAGACCAAAATTGAAAAAGTATTTTCCAAAAAACGAAGTTGAAGATATGATTGCTTTAATTGAAGCAATTGGGGAAAGATTTGAGTTTGTTTCTTTTCATCAAGAAAGCAGAGATCCTAAAGATAATTTTTTACTAGATTTAATCGATATATCTAAATCAAATTATCTGGTTACAGGAGATAAAGATTTAATCGTTTTAAATCCTTTCAAATCTACAAAAATACTATCGCCTATCAATTTTGAAAAGGAGATGATGCAATAGTTCAAGTCTGATTTTATTTTATCAAGCAGCTTCTTTTATACTTTGATATAAACTTTTTTCTTGTCCATAATAAAAACAATCAGCCAGTAAAAAGCAATCATACATAGGGCATAAACAAGTGAGCCCACTCTTAAATCGGTTGCAATATTTTTACATACATGTTCATAAAACCAGCCAAAAGCCGATACATAAACGGGTTTGCCATTGGCATCTGTTTTTTCAAAAATTCTAAATAGTCCAAGTAGTCGAGGCAGAAAACCGCTTAATACAAAAATGAACAATGGGTTTTTTCCAAACACATCAAAAAATTTACTCCATTTGCCGGTAACTCCTTTAAACTCGATTAAATAAATCAACAGTGAAAGTGTAAGCGTAGCAAGTCCTGTAGTATAAACGGTATAACTGCTCGTCCATATTTTTTTGTTGATTGGAAAAACCATATCCCAACAATAACCTGCAACTACCAATACCACACCGGCCATCAACAAATGACTTAACATTTCAAAGTTTTTTCCTTTTTGTTGAATATACTGACCAACAAAAAAACCAAATATCACTTGTACAACAGCAGCAACAGTACTCGTAATTCCTTCGGGGTCAAAAGGGATCCCTTCTCCTTTATAAATATGTGAAAGACCTAAAATTTTTAAATCAATGGAAGTACCAAAAAATCCGGATAAGCTGTAAGGGTCTGCCGGATTTGAAAACCAGCACAACAACCAATAACCAAGCAATAATGAGCAACTGAGCACAAATGCTCCCCTGGTTTTAAGGAAATAGACAGCGATTGAGGCAAAAAAATAACAAACTGCAATGCGTTGCAATACGCCAAAAATGCGGATATTCTCCCAGGTCTTTGCCACCAGATGATTGTTGTCCCATTTTACAAACGGACTCCAGTTTAAGAATAATCCTATTGCAAAAATCAGCAAGGTTCTTTTGATTACTTTTTTAAAAAAGAAGGAAGTTCCTGCTGCTTCAAATTTGGGCATTACAAATGCCATTGCATTGCCTACGGCAAATAAAAAAAATGGAAATACCAAATCGGTTGGCGTGCAGCCATGCCAAGTTGCATGTTCAAGCGGTGGAAAAATATGCGCCCATGAACCCGGGTTGTTTACCAAAATCATTAGTGCTACCGTAGCACCTCTAAATACATCTAAGGAATAATATCTTTGATTCATGTGGCTGATTTGTAGCTATGAAGGTAAGTCAGGAAATGTAATGTTGTAATTTTCAATTGCTTCTTTTTGATTAAAAGAAATATTTACAAATTTATTTGTGTTGGAAGAAGTAAGTTAAATTTTGTTATTTTTATTTTTTTAGACCTTATTTTTTACGTCATAATTAAAACACGTTGATAAATTTTGTATTGATAGGCTGTGGTAAAATTGGAAAGCGTCATGCGGCTTTGATGGCTACTTTCGGTAAATTGTTGGCGGTATGTGATGTAGATAAAAACAGGGCAGATGCATTGGCCAATCAATTTGATGTGCCTGCTTTTGATGCAATAGAAGATTTACTTTACAACATTAAAGATGCAACAGTTGCAGCCGTTTGTACGCCCAATGGATTGCATGCGCAACACAGCATACAGTTATTAAATGCAGGTTTGCATGTAATTTGTGAAAAGCCAATGGCACTGACAGTGGAAGATTGCAACAAGATGATTGCGGCGGCTGAAAAAAATAATAAATACTTTTTTTGTGTAAAGCAAAACAGATTCAATCCGCCAGTGGCTGCCGTAAAAAAGTTGATGGATGAAGGTATTTTGGGTAAAATTTATAGCATCCAACTCAATTGTTTTTGGAATCGGAATGACGATTACTATATTAATTCCTGGCATGGAACCAAAGAAATGGATGGCGGTACATTATACACGCAATTCAGTCATTTTATAGATTTATTGTATTGGATGTTTGGTGATGTGAAGCACGTAGAAGCCTTAATCAAAAATTGCAAACATCAAAACTCTATTGAGTTTGAAGATACCGGAGTAGCAATGCTGGAATTTGAAACTGGAATTATTGGAACAATCAATTACACCGTAAACAGTTTTGAACAGAATATGGAAGGCTCACTCACTGTTTTTGGAGAAAATGGTACAGTAAAAATTGGTGGTCGGTATTTAAATGAAATTGCTTACCAGTGTATTAAAAATTATACTATAGAAAATTTACCCGAAGGAAATGCTCCCAATCATTACGGCAATTACCAGGGGTCTATGAGTAACCATGATAAAGTATATGAAAATGTGGTGAATGTTTTGATGAACAATGCAAACACAACTGTAAGTACCATGGAAGCTTTAAAAACAATAGCAATTATCCAGCGCATTTATTCAGCAGCAAAAAATAAGTATGTCTAACACCCCCATTTTTTACCATGCAAAAATTGCCGATGATGTGGTGATAGGTAACCATGTTTCCATTGTTCAACCCGTAAACTTGTACGGTTGTACCATCGGCAATCATTGTTTTATCGGTCCTTTCGTAGAAATACAGAAAAATGTAACGATTGGAGATAATACCAAAATACAGTCACATACTTTTATTTGCGAGTTGGTTACCATAGGCAGTCATTGTTTTATCGGACATGGCACTATGTTTGTTAACGACAAGTTTACAAATGGGGGGCCTGCAATGGGTGATAGAACGTTATGGGTAGCAACTACTATCGGTAATCATGTTTCCATTGGTTCCAATGCAACGATATTACCCGTCTCTATTTGTGACCATGTAGTAATTGGTGCGGGGGCAGTAGTTACAAAAAATATTACCGAGCCGGGAACCTATGTTGGAAATCCTGCAAGGAAACTAGCATAGCTTAAAATGTGCCTTTATAGTAAAGATTTCCGGCACTAAAAATTGGATGCATAGTAATTTTTTTTGTTTTGTATCTAACATTTTTTTCCTTTACATTTGTAGTGCGGTAAATGCTCTCTATTTTGCGCCAGCAACCTCAATCATTCAACTGCTTGTCTATAATCTTTCCATGATTACAAAGCAGTTCTTATAAGTATAATCAAACACGCTGTGAGTGACTTGGCGGAGCTGTATTTTGTTTAAAAAATATTATAATTTTTGTATGAAAAAACCGGTACTATTTCTCCCACTGCTTTTCCTTTTTTTATTCAGTTGCGTCAGCAAAAAAGAAATCGAAAAGTCTTACCAATTATTTCAAACAGATTTGGACAGCATGTCCAAATATTCGTACAAAGAACTCACCATTAAAGAAGGCGATAACCTTTCTATTCAGGTATATACTCTGGCAAGCGCCGACCAACAACAAGTGGCACTTTTTAATCTGCCCAATACCGGAACGAAAGCTAATCCAGGCACAAGCTCAACACCCGCTTCTGGAGGTGCTTATATTGTAAATACTTCCGGAGAGATTTTTTTACCTAAAATTGGCATGTATAAAGTTGCAGGTTTAACCTGCTCTCAGTTAACCGAGAAACTTAAAACAGACTGGGCTACTTATGTAAAAGATATTGTAGTAGATGTAAGATTAATGGGCTTTAATGTAAACATGCTGGGAGAAGTTAGAGTACCCGGTGTGAAAAGCTTTACATCCGGACGTGCAACCATACTCGATGCAATAGCTGCTGCGGGTGGCTTAAACGATGAAGCAAAACGAACAGATATCAAATTGGTACGGGAAGAAAATGGTAAACGAACATCGTATCTTTTAGACTTAACCAGCTCAAAAATTTATAAGTCACCGGTTTTTCAGTTGCAACAAAATGATTTAATTTACGTAGGAGCAAGTGACTACAAATTTGCCAGCCTGAAAAACTCCAGATTTGGTACTACTTTAAATCCCGTTTCAACAATTACTAACTTAATATTTCCATTGTTGAGCGTTGCTTACTTCATAGTTTCATTACAAAGATAATTTCTTAAAATTTTTTAAATGAGTGATTTCAATAATCAAATCATGGGATTGAATACGGGTGGTGAAAAAAAGAAAATTCAGTTAAGCGAATTATTTTTTAAATATTTCAGTCACTTTCCGCTCTTTATAATTTCCATCGTATTGTCTTTAACCATTGTTCAGTTGATTATACGATACGATACACCAATATACAATGCCAGTGTACAGGTTTTGGTGGTCGATGATCAAAGTCAAAAATCCTCGGGGCAACAAAATGATATTGTCAACCAGGCATTAACAGGTGTTAAGCCCATCAATATTGAAAATGAACTGGAATTGATTAAGTCAATCAATTTATTGCAAGAGGTGGTTAAAAAAGGAGACTACAACATCAATTATTTCAAAGAAGGCAATATCAAAAGTTCAGAATCTTCTCTGCAAACACCATTCAAATGTAGTTTTTTTGTTATCCCAGATTCTGCTGTTTCATACTCATTCAAACTAAGTAAGCTAACCCCGGTTGGCGGCGATATCGATTTTTTGGGTAATGTGCAACAATTCAAATGGAATGATACCGTTACTTTCAATCAATTGAAATTGATGCTAATTCCTTCTAATGTTTACAATATTAACCAGGAAAAAAATCCATACACTATTGTCTGGAGTCCAATTCGGTCTGCTGCTGCTGCATTTCAGGGTTCCATTTCTGCTGCTTCACTCAAACCACGCTCCAGCATTGTAGTGATTAGTTTAAAAGGAGAGAACCGGTCAAAAATGACAGGATTTCTAGACGATTTACTTACAGAGTTGATTGAAAAAGATATTCAACAAAAAAAAGAAGCAGCCTACAATACCATCAAATTTATCGACGAACGAGTAGATATGGTTGCCAAAGAGCTGGGCTTGGTAGAACAGGATTTACTGAACTTTAGAAAAAAAGGAAGGTTTTTATCCAGCGAAGCTGAGTTTGGGTATTACCAAGGCAGAATTTCAGAATCTGATAAATTACTGGAAGCCTGGAATTTGGAAATTGAGATACTTAAAATGATTCAGAACTACTTGAATACCGATAAGTTAAACCAAAGTATGCGTACCATCCCTACCAATTTAAGTGTAACGGATGCGGTATTTGGAGGGATGATTTTAAAGTACAATGAATTGCAAATTAGAAAACAAGCCCTTGCACCTACACTTACCAAAGACAACGATGTTATCAACAGCATCAATATACAACTGAAAGAAATCAAAGAAAATATTTTAACCACCTCCGTTAATTTGATTAAGGCAGGTGAACTGAAGATTAAAGCATACAACGAAAGAAAAAATCAGGATATTGGAAATTTATCGCAATTACCAGAAAAAGAAAAGACAAATCAGGAAATCAACAGGCAAAGACAAACCAAAGAAAAATTATTTTTATACCTCTTGCAAAGAAAGGAAGAAACTGCAATTTCCAGCATTTCTACTGCTTCCAATTACCGTAAACTCGATCCGGCCATTGCTTCCAGCAAACCATTGGGTACACCCGATTCCCAATTGCAATTGGTGGGATTATCTATCGGATTTGTGCTCCCCATTTTGATTATTTACCTGCTGGATTTGTTTAACAATAAAATTACCCAGCGTACCGATATTACCGAAAATTCGGACGCCCCTATCATTGCCGAGATTGGTTACGATCCCAGCTTTAGTACCATGTTGATTGGAAATACCAGAAGTGTAATTGCCGAACAGTTTAGAATATTCAGAAGTAATCTGCAATTTCTCTTACCCAAAAACAGTGGTGATACACAAGGCAAAGTAATCTTGGTTACTTCATCTATGAGTGGTGAGGGAAAATCATTTGTAAGTTTAAATTTGGCGTCAGTTATTTCATTATCAGGCAAAAAAGTTGCATTGCTCGAGTTTGATTTGCGTAAAATAAAAAGTATTTCTATACCCGAATTAGATGCCAAGCTAGATATGGGTATATCCAATTATTTAACAGGTCAGGTTACTGATCTTGCTACTGTTTATCAAACACTTCCTTCATTTCCGTTGTTGCATATTTACCGTACCGGGCCATTACCTTACAACCCCTCCGAGTTAATTATTGGAGATGCCATGAAGCAGTTGATCGAATATGTAAAAGCAAATTACGATTACGTTATTATGGACTCTGCCCCTATTGGTTTGGTAAGTGATTCTTTTACGCTGGCTGATTATGCCGATGCCGTTTTATACGTTCTCCGACAAAGGTATACTTTCAAAACCCAGTTAACCCAAGTAAACGAACTTAAAAATGCCAACAAATTAAAAAATTTATCTTTTGTGGTAAATGATGTAAAAGCGGGGGCACGATACGGATATTATGGCTATGGTTATGGTTATGGTTACGGTTATGGTTACGGCTATGGTTATGGTTATGGCTCAAAACAAAACAGCTATTTCGATAACATGGAAAAAAAGAAGTGGTGGAAAAATATTTTTGGTGCCAAAAAATAGCTGTCGCATCAATAATTATTGATATAAAAAGTACATGCAAAAAACTACAGATACACCCGAGTGGGATTTGGTAATACAGCCTCAAAGCTCCTTATTTAGCTTAAACTTGAGAGATGTATGGCGTTACCGTGATTTGCTTGTTATGTTTGTGAAACGAGATTTTGTGAGTTTTTACAAACAAACCATATTAGGACCGTTGTGGTTTTTTATACAGCCATTATTTACAACAATTGTTTTCACGTTCATTTTTGGAAATTTAGCCGGACTCAGTACTGATGGCCTTCCGCAGCCTTTGTTTTATATGGCGGGGATTACTGCCTGGAATTATTTCGCCGATTGCCTTACCAAAACTGCTACCGTTTTTCGGGATAACGCCAATATCTTCGGAAAGGTATACTTTCCGCGTTTAATCATGCCTTTGAGTATTGTAGCAAGTAATTTGGTACGCTTTGGTGTGCAAATGATTTTATTTGTGATGATGATTGTGTATTACTATTTTCAGGATGCACATTTCCAAATTACCTGGGCAATTGCGCTGTTTCCATTGTTAATAATACTTATGGCATTACTTGGGTTGGGTTTGGGTTTAATTATTACCGCATTAACCACCACTTACAGAGATCTGGCTTTTTTAATAACCTTTGGTGTACAATTAATGATGTATGCCACAACGGTAATTTACCCATTGAGCTCCGCTCCGGCAAAGTACCACACCATTGTTACACTCAATCCCATGACAGGCATCATAGAGGCTTTCCGTTACGGGTTTTTGGGCAAAGGCATTATTACTTGGCACACGTTGGGTTACTCTGTTGTTTTTACACTCATAGCTGTTTTAATGGGCGTAGTAATTTTTAATAAAACGGAGAAGACATTTGTGGATACGATATAAGAGGTTAAGGATAAGGTTAAGGATAAGGTTAAGGATAAGGTTAAGGATAAGGTTGAGGGAGAGAAGAAAGGTTAAGGGGGAGAAGAAAGGTTAAGGGGGGAGAAGAAAAGTTAAGACTGACATAAATTAATTTTAAGAAAATAAAAATATAAATAAAGTAGTTTTTCGTTGAAGCATTGTAACTCAACCTCAATCTCAACCTCAATCTTAATCTCAACCTCAATCTCAACCTCAATCTCAACCTCAACCTCAACCTCAAACTCAACCTCAACCTCAACCTCAACCTCATGAAATATTTATCTTTTGAAGAGATGCCGGTTTGGAAAAATGCGATGGAGTTGGCAGTGTCAATTTTTGAGATAACAAAATCTTTACCGAGGGCTGAAGATTACGGGTTAACAAGCCAAATAAGACGCTCAGCGTTGTCGGTCTCCGCTAATATTGCAGAGGGTTTTGGAAGGGAAACGCAAATGGATAAAAAACGTTTCTACATAATAGCAAAAGGAAGCGTATTGGAAACAAAAAGTCATTATATATATGGTTGTAAAGTTGCTTATTTTAAAGAAGATCTTGTTATTATAAAACAGTTGGAACAGATATATTTTGAAATAAACAAGCTCAATAAATCTATTAAAAATAATCTCAACCCTCAACCTCAACCTCAACCTTAACCTAACCGTAGCCTAAATACTTTGACACCCAACGAAATAGTAATTTATCAGTCAGAAAATCTATCAACCCATATTGAGGTTCTAATAGAAGATGAAACCATTTGGCTTACACAATTACAAATTATAGAATTATTTCAATCGACAAAGCAAAATATTAGTTTACATATTAATAATGTTTTTAAAGAAGGTGAACTAGACGAATTTTCAACTGTCAAAGAATACTTGACAGTTCAACAAGAAGGCAATAGAAGGGTAAAAAGAGCAGTTAAAATTTACAACCTCGATGTGATTATTTCGGTAGGTTATAGGGTAAAATCACAAAGAGGAACTCAGTTCAGAATATGGGCAAATGGAGTTTTGAAAAATTTTCTGCTAAAAGGTTATGCAATTCATCAAAGAGTAGACATTTTAGAGAAAAAAGTAAATTCACTTGAAAATAAAAATAATGAATTTGACCTGATGCTCAATACAAAATTACCTCCAAATCAGGGGATTTTTTTTGATGGAGAAGTCTTTGACGCCTATGTTTTTGTGACTAATTTAATTAAATCAGCAAAAAACCAAAACCGTATTAATCCAATAAATTGATAACAGAAAATCAACATACAGAATTCAAATCGAGTTTCAATGAGACTGTGATAGAAACCTTGTGTGCCTTTGTAAACACCAATGGAGGAAAAGTGTATGTAGGTATAGATGATAAAGGAATGCCGGTTCCTAATTTTTCCATAGGTAAGGAAACCATAGCAAATTGGATTAATGAAATAAAAAATAAAACACAACCCAGTATCATTGCCGATATAGAACCTTTAATTAGTTATGGGAAAGAAGTCGTTTGTATAAGTGTAAATGAGTTTCCCGTAAAACCAGTTTCTTATAAAGGAAGGTATTACAAACGTGTTAATAACTCGAATCACCAACTTTCAGCAATAGAAATCACCAATTTGAGTTTGCAATCCTTACAACTTTCATGGGATTCTTACATAGCGCATGGGAAAAGTATAGAAGATTTAGATACACATAAAGTGAATGCTTTTTTTGAAAGGGTAAATTCGATGGGGCGGTTTAGGCTTGAAGGCAGTTGGATCGAAAAACTTCATAAATTAAAGTTGGTTCAAGGTGCCGTGATTACGAATGCAGCTTGGTTGTTATTTGCAAAAGAAAGTACAGGATATAATGTTCATTTAGGCAGATTAAAAACGCCTTCTATGATTATTGACGATAAGATGCTTCACGGCACTTTGTTCGATATGGTCGAGGAAACCATGCGGTATATTATAGGTCAGATAAAAGTTGCCTTTGAGATAAAAGGTATGCCTACGCAGCGAACGGAGATATTCGAATATCCGCTTCCCGCTTTGAGAGAGATAGTTCTCAATGCCATTATTCATAGGGACTATATGAGTCCGATAGACATACAAATTAAAATTTTCGATAATTATATTACATTTTATAATCCAGGAACGCTTTATGGGAATCTTACCGTAGCCGATCTTAAAAAGGACAATTATCAAGCAATAGCCCGAAATAAATTGATAGCAGAAGCGTTTTATCTTACAGGTGACATAGAGAAATATGGTAGTGGTTTTGTACGAATTCGTAAAGGAATCAAGGAATATCCCACAATGAAAATGGAGTTTGCAGAGGTTGCTAGCGGTTTTTTATGGACTGTTAGTTATACGAAGCAGCGAGTGAGTTTGGTTGACGATAAAGTCACCGATAAAGTCACCGATAAAGTCACCGATAAAGTCACCGATAATCAAGCATTAATCGTACAATTTATTTCTGAAAATAATAAAATAACAACCCAAATGCTTTCGGAAAAGGTAAAAATTTCCCAAAGAAAAATAAAAGAAAATATAGCTAAATTGAAAGAAATTGGCCTTATCGAACGCATAGGATCTGCTAAAGGGGGATTTTGGAAAGTGCAGTCTACGAACAACGAATAACGAATAACGACCAGTTCACCAAATAACCTCAACCTCAACCTTAATCTCAACCTCAACCTCAACCTTAACCTCAACCTTAACCTTAACCTCAACCTCAACCTCAACATGTCCACCGCCATCAAAGTAGAAAACCTCTCTAAAATTTACCGACTGGGCGAAATAGGTACGGGTACCATTTCTCGTGATTTGGAGCGATGGGTAAAGATGAAACTAATGGGCAAAGAAGACCCGTTTTTGAAAATAGGCGAAAGCAACGACCGTAGTAAAAAAGGGAACAGTGAGATTGTGTATAGTTTAAAGGATATCAATTTTGAAATACAACAAGGCGATGCGGTAGGTATTATTGGCAGGAATGGAGCGGGAAAAAGTACGTTGTTAAAAATTTTATCACGTGTAACGACACCCACCACCGGTAAAATTAATATTAAGGGCAGGGTAGCCAGTTTACTGGAGGTAGGAACTGGCTTTCATCCAGAATTGACGGGCAGAGAAAATATCTATTTGAATGGGGCTATACTGGGCATGAGAAAAAAAGAGATTGACCGAAAATTTGATGAAATTGTTGATTTTAGCGGAGTAGAACGATATATAGATACACCGGTGAAGCGTTATAGCTCGGGCATGTATGTGCGGTTGGCTTTTGCCGTAGCGGCGCATTTGGAAAGTGAAATTTTGATTGTAGACGAAGTATTAGCGGTAGGCGACGCCGAATTCCAGAAAAAGTGTTTGGGCAAGATGGGCGAGGTGAGTAAGGGAGAAGGAAGGACTGTGTTGTTTGTGAGTCATAATATGAGTTCAATACAAGAGCTTTGCTCTACAGGTATTATACTTGAAAACGGAAAGTTAAAAATAATTGGCCAAGTAGAGAACATAGTTAGTCATTACTATAGTTCAAACAAAACCATAGAACAAAACAATATTTATGTTGA
>CANGTN010000020.1 GCA_947456805.1 Chitinophagaceae bacterium
TGCAATTATTGTAAATAGAAAAATGGAAAAGAAAAATGTACTAAAAAAATTTTTTAATATGTACCAGTCAAGTTTTTTCATTTAAAATCAATGACAACAAAGATAAGCGGTGAAATTATCGTAGTAGATAATTTAACTTTTTTGTGAATTTTCAGTTTGAAACAAATTTTATAATCTTTGTTTGATGATTGGTAATATATCTGCTTTCCAACTTTTAAATGTATTGGCTAAAATATGTTTTCTTGCCTCACCTACTAGCCACAAATAAAAACTCAAATTTTGAATACTAGCCAATTGCAAAGCAAGTATCTCATTGGCTACAAACAAATGTCTTAAATATGCTTTGGTATAATAATTACTGATTTCACTTGGCATTCCATCATCAATAACTGAGAAGTCGGTAGCCCATTTTTTATTTTTAATATTAATTACACCTTTGGTGGTAAACAACATTCCATTGCGACCATTGCGGGTAGGCATTACACAATCAAACATGTCAATTCCTAAATCGATACACTCGAGCAAATTCCAAGGCGTACCAACTCCCATTAAATAGCGTGGCTTTTCTGTTGGCAAGTGCTCGGTACACAATGCAGTAAATTCATACATTATTTCTTCAGGTTCACCAACACTCAACCCTCCTATTGCATTTCCTACAGCATTGATTTCGCTGATAAACTGACAAGATGCTATTCTTAAATCTTTATATGTACTACCTTGTACAATTGGAAATAAATTTTGCATATAGCCATATTTATCAGGCGTTTCAGCCAATCTATGCACACATCTTTGCAACCATCGATGTGTAAGCTCCATACTTTTCTTCGCGTAAATATATTCGCTTGGATAAGGTGGACATTCATCAAAAGCCATTATAATATCGGCACCAATACTGCGTTCAATATCCATTACTTTTTCTGGTGTAAATAAATGTTTGCTTCCATCAATATGACTTTGAAACAACACTCCTTCTTCTGTAATTTTTCTGTTGGCTGCTAATGAAAAAACCTGGTAACCACCACTGTCTGTAAGTATTGGTTTTTTCCAACCCATAAACTTGTGTAATCCTCCTGCTGATTCAAGCACTTCTATTCCGGGACGTAAGTACAAGTGATAGGTGTTGCCTAAAATAATTTGCGCTTGTACATCAAGGGTAAGTTGTTGTTGTGTTACAGCTTTTACTGTACCCACTGTACCAACAGGCATAAATATTGGCGTTTGTATTTCTCCATGATCTGTTGTAATAATTCCTGTTCTTGCCTTTGAATTGGTACTGGTATTGATTAGATTAAATTGTAAAGATGCCATAGCAGGTAAAAATAAGTTGAAACAGCATAAAACAATAAAGTTTCATTTACAAAAATTGTTGCTGCAATTTAAAAAAACAACATCGTCTGATTCTTTTCCACATATCTGCAAAGTATTCGTAATAGAGAAAGCTAACAATTAAATTTGCAAAATATGATAACAATACCTGCTGTAGTTTGGGATATAGTTTTTTATGCATTCTGTAGTATCATTTTAATACAGATTTTTTATTACTTATTTTTTTTCAGAAGGCTTGCCTTTTATAGAGCACCTCAAAAAAATGTCTCTGTAGAATATGCTGTTTCTGTAATTGTTTGTGCAAGAGACGAAGCACATCAATTAGCTACAAATCTTCCAGGAATTTTAGTGCAAGATTATAGAAGCACACATGAAATTGTTGTGGTTAATGACAATTCTGTTGATGACACCAAGTATTTACTGGATGAGTTTAAAAAAAGTTTCAAAAACATCAATCACATTTTATTATCACAAGAGGCAAAACTAATTACAGGGAAAAAATTCCCGCTTAGTATAGGTGTGAAAAGTGCCAAACATGAAATTCTTTTACTTACAGATGCAGATTGTATTCCGGCTAGTGAACATTGGATACATACTATACAAAACGCCTATGTTGATGATGTAGAGATTGTTTTAGGCTATGGTGCTTATAAAAAGAAAAGTGGCATTTTAAACAAGTTAATTCGTTTCGAAACCTTTCATACTGCGTTACAATATCTTTCATATGCACTTGCAGGTATTCCATACATGGGAGTTGGCAGAAATCTAAGTTATAAGAAAGATGTTTTTATACGCAACAAAGGTTTTTCATCTATCAATATGATTCCAAGCGGAGATGATGATTTATTTATCAATCAAGTTGCAAACAAAAAAAATACAGCAATTGTTATAGACCATGCAGCACACACAATCAGCGAACCCAAAAATTCTTGGTCAGATTGGATGGCACAAAAATATAGACACTATACTACTGCTAAATTTTATAAACCAATTCACCGTTTTTTATTGGGCTTGTATTCTTTTAGTTTATTTGCTCTTTATCCTTTATTTATAATTTCAATCATTTTTTATACGTGGTGGATGGTTTTAGCTGTTTTTGGTCTTCGATTAATAATACAAGGAATTGTACTATTTAAGACCATGAAAAAGTTAAATGAAATTGATTTGTTCCCTTGGTTTATTTTATTGGATTTATGGATGCCATTTTACTATCTATTTACTTTACCTGCAATATGGAAAAGCCCTAAAAGAACATGGAATTAATTTTATTTCGGAAACAAAAAAAAGGAACAGCAATCTTAAAATAGTCGTTAATAATGGATGTCATTTTAAAATATTTCTCAGAATTCTCTACTTTGCAACTTCAACAATTTGAAGCATTAGAAAAGCTGTATAAAGAGTGGAATGAAAAAATAAATGTAGTTTCAAGAAAAGACATAGATCAAATTTATTTACACCATGTATTGCATAGTTTAAGTATTGCAGCAATAGCAAATTTTAAACCCGGTGCAGAAGTAATTGACATTGGCTGTGGTGGCGGCTTTCCATCTATTCCGCTAGCTATTTTTTTTCCTGAAGTAAAGTTTCATGCAGTGGATAGCATCGGAAAAAAATTAAAAGTTGTTGAAGCAGTGGCAGAAGGAGCCAATATTAAAAACATTACTACCCAGCATAGCAGAGCAGAAGAAATTAAAAATAGAAAGTTTGATTTTGCAATAAGCAGAGCAGTTGCACCATTGAAAGAATTGTGGACATGGAGTAAACCCTTGCTTAAAAAAGAAAACAGAAATGAAATCAATAACGGATTGATTTGCTTAAAAGGCGGTGATCTTCATCAGGAAATATTCGAAAGTGGTACACGCCCAAAAATGATGAGCGTGTACGACATTTTTAACGAAGAACACTTTAAAGAAAAATATATTATATACGTAAAGAAAAATTGATTTTTATTAATCAAATTTTACTCTGGTATTACCAGCTTATTGTTACTTCTGCTTACATCCGCCATTTGCTGGGACGGGTCAATTTCAATACTTTTTATCTGATTAATTTTTCTACTTGTTGTAAGTATATATTCAGGATGTGTCCATCTCCATTCTTGATGCACTGTTCTTGTAATAGCATCATCTTCGTTTTTAAAACCATACATAAGATTCAAAGGAATATAATGCATTTCTTTAGTGCCATCTTTAAATGTAATCAGCACATCAATAGGCATTGGCATTTTCCCCAATCTTTTTAAAATAATTTGTGTATTTCCGGAAGTTGTATCAATATTAATGTTACCCAAAGCATAATCAATTGTTTTTGTACCATACACCCAATATTCTTTATACCATTGTAATGCAATGCCGGAGTGCTTTTCAGCCACTCTGATAAAATCATTTGCATTCGGATGCTTAAATTTCCATTGATTATAGTAATCTAATAAAATAGCATCTCGTTCTTTATTCCCAACAATATATCCAAGTTGATTTAAGAAAACTGCTCCTTTACTATATGCAGCCAAACTGTAACCAAAATTGGTATTGAAATGATCTGCATGTGTTGTCATTGGTTCTTCATACGGGCTTCTTGCAAGTGCGTAATATCCGGCATAATTATCTGCTTGTTTTGCAGGCAAATCATCTTTGTTTTCATCAATCGTTTTTTGCAAGCTTAGCTTTGTTGCATCGTTAATCCATGGACTTTTTTTCATCCAGTTGTTGTTGTAATAATACGTTACTTCATTCTCTGCAAAGCTTGTAAATCCTTCATCCATCCAGGCAAATAAACTTTCATTTGTTCCCAATATATGCTGATACCAGCTATGCATCCATTCATGAATAACAGTGCCTACACCAGGACCTTTTAATAATGTAGCCATAGCATATTCCATACCTCCATCACCACCTTGAATAAATGAATATTGTGGATATGGATATTTGCCAAACTTACTTTCTATGTATGGTAAAACCTTTTCTGCACTCCACAATACATTGTTCCATGCACTATCAGTTTTACCATCTTTCTGTTTATAAAAAACATGCAAAACTGTTGTGCCCACTTTTTTAGAAATATGCTTGTATTGATCATCTGCAGCCCAAACAAAATCATGAATATTTTCACCTTTAAAATTCCAGGTAATGGAATTTGCATTTACAGCGGGCACTTTTACTCCTTCAGTTTCATAACCAAACCCAGTGGAGTTAGGATTTTGTAACACTCCTGTTGCTGCAACCATATAATTTTTATCAATCGTAATCTTTACATCAAAATCACCCCACACACCATAAAACTCTCTAGCGATATAAGGATTTGCATTCCAACCCTGGTAATCATACGCTACCATTTTAGGATACCATTGGCTCATGCTGTAACGAATTCCTTCGGCATTATCACGTCCACTCCTTCTGATTTGAACAGGCACCTGTGCTTCAAAATCAATGTCCATCATTACTTTAGAATTCGGATATACCGGTTTATCCAAGACTACTTCAACAATAGTTTCATGCAAAAGTAATTTTTGTTGCTTACCATTGATTACAATACTTTTTACATTTTGAAAACCAATTTCTTTTTCTTTCAAAAAGCTGATTCTATTGGTAACACGTCCATCCCAATCCAACACATTCTTCCCGTTCCTATCTTGACGGATAATTGTTTTGCCAAGTTCTCTGCTTCTTACATCCATGCTGCTGTTTGGCTGAAATGCATTCCAATATGTATGAAAAAACAATCGGCTCAAAGTATCAGGTGAATTGTTGATGTATTCAATTTTTTCTTTGCCCACCAATAAGTTAGTTGACACATCCATCTTTACATCAATCTGATATTTTATTTTTTGCTGCCAACGATTGGGTTGTGCAATTAAAACTGATGATAATTGTGTAACACTCAAAATAAAAACAAGAATAATTTTTTTCATAGTACTTTGTTTTTTATAACCGAAAGCAGATTAAAATTTAATTTTTTAGTAAGTAATATTCTTTAATCAATTAATACTAAAATTTGGTATCAAAGAAACGTAGAAATAATAATAAATAAAGTAGAAATATTGTTAGACATTCCCACCTTTATACTAAAAGCGATTTATTTTTTAAAGGAACATCTTTCACAATTTTATAAAAATCTTTGTGTGCAACAAATGTCTTCATTGCATTGAAATGGTTGATATGATGCAAGTCTGTTCCAATAAAATCAATCATATTTTCTTTGATTAATTTCAGTGCAACTCTTTCAACCGGTTTACCATAATAACCTGCAAGAGACAAAAGGTTTACCTGAAACAAGCATCCAATATTTTTTAATCGTTGGTAATATTCAAAATTTTGATGGTAAAAATTGTAACGTTCGGGGTGAGCTAATATTGGAGAAAATCCTTTTATCCTCAATTCAAAAATCATTTTTTCAAAATTAGGAGATGGTGCTACATAGCTCATTTCAACCAAAATATAGTTTTTGCCAAAGGTCAATAATTGTTTACCTGCATGAAACATTTCCTCAAAATCATAATCAATCATATACTCCGCTGAAGCCTCTAATTTTATTGAAATATTATTTTCATTCAAAGCCATTTGTAACTCGGCAAGTTTTGGCAAAATATTTTCAGGAGAATTTTTATAATAATCTGATAAAATATGAGGTGTGCAAATTAATTTTGTATAACCAAGTAATGGTAACTCTTTTATAATTGCAATGGAATCCTCTATGTTTACCAAACCGTCATCAAGTCCGGGAAGTAAATGCGAATGCATATCAACTCCGATGAATGATAAATCAGGCACAACATGAGCATTTTTAAACAATCCAAACATCTATAAAATTTTATTGCAGAAAATAAAAGTTTAAATCAATTATTAATCAATAATATTAAGAAATTGAGTTGGAAATTCAACTACCATTACTTGTCCTAAACTTTCCAATCTTACATACACCTTTTTCTTCCCTCCTCTAATTACAGTTCCTGTATTATTCATAAATACCCCATGTTTTACAGAAACCAATGTGTCTTCTTTAAACCCTTCGAGAGCAATAAGAGAGATTTTAGCATCTTTTTCAGAAAGGTAGCTTTTAATATTTTCTATTTCTTCATCTCTTATAATTGCAGGCTCTCCTAAATAGTACACAAAATTAATGATGCCCTCAGTCATCAAAACATTTACACGTTCTTCTTCATTGATATACACAAAAACATAAGACCGAAAAAGTGGTTCTTCAATTATTTTTTTTCTGTCGCTCCAATAACGTTCTACTTTTTGTGTGGGGCACCAACTCTTAATTCCTTTTCGCAATAAAATACCATCTGATTTCTTTTCCCACCTCGGTCGTGTATATACCGCATACCACCTCTTTTCTTGATCCATATTATATTTTATTTACCAACAATTTTTTCAAATTAATTAATCAAAAAATTATTTGTTAACCGAGCTATTTGAATTAGTAATCATATCACAAACAATATTTGTAGTTGTTTGGATGTATAAATCTGTTTTCAAAAATTTCAACCAAGACTGATAACGTTCACCTTTTTGTTTGTCAGGATTTGCAAAATATTTAGAATAATCAGAGCTTGTTACAGATATGTTCATTTCATCTTTCAGCTTTGTGATAGTGCTATTTTGTGCAACTGTTGTGCTAATCATTTTTTGTTGTGCCTTATACGTTTCAACATTTAAGCTTACTGGTTTTTCATTATTATTGGCCAACCATTGCGCATTTGACTTAATCAATGAAAGTGAATTATTTGAAGCAATCTTATTATTAGCTAGCTTGATAGTATTTTCATATCCAAATTTATCATCTGCAAACTCATATGATGCTTTGTTTATTTCATCCCAAACCAAAGCAACAGGATTATCCTTCTCTCTTATTTTTAAATATTCATAAGTATCAGGTAATACGACATCTGGCGTAACTCCTTTTAATTGTGTAGAACCTCCATTGATGCGATAAAATTTTTGGAAAGTAAGCTTCACAGCACCAAACTCTGTTCTGCCTGTACTATAGTCAATTGGGTTTCCAAAAGGCACATTGCGCTGTACTGTTCCTTTGCCATATGTAGAAGTGCTACCAATAATAATTCCACGTTTGTAATCTTGTATTGCAGCAGCAAAAATTTCAGATGCCGATGCACTCAATTCATTGACCATTACAGCCAAAGGACCATCATATAATACAGAATTATTGTTATCACTTAATACAGATGATTTCCCTTCCTTGTCTCTTACCTGTACAACTGGCCCTTGTTTGATAAAGAACCCAACCATTTGAACTACTTCATACAAAGAACCTCCTCCATTGTTTCTTAAGTCTAATACAATACCTTCTACTTTTTCTGCTTTTAACTTTACAATTTCTTTTGCAACATCTTCCGATGAACGACTACCCTGAGGATTATCAAAATCGGCATAAAAATCGGGCAAATAAATGTATCCAATTTTATGGTTGTTTTCCATAACAACAGCACTTCTTGCATTGCTTTCATCCTGTACAATCTGATCTCTTTTCAATGCAACAATTTTGGTTGTTCCATCTTGTTTTTTAATTGTCAATCTTACCTCTGTATCTTTCTCACCGCGAATTAATTTTACAGCATCAGAAACATCATATCCTGTAATATCTACAGGAGTTTCCTTGCCTTGAGCTACTTTTAATATGATATCATTGGGTGCAATTTCGCCGCTTCGTGCAGCAGGATACCCATTTACCAAACTAACAATTTTTATATACCCATCTTGCTCTTGTAATTGCGCTCCGATACCAAAAAAACTATTGCTCATTTGTTCGTCAAATGCTCTTTTTTCAACCGGTGGAAAATAATCGGAATGTGGATCCATTAAATTGGTAATTACATTCAGAAAAATATTAAACCGGTCATCTTCTTTTTGAGTATTTTTTCTTTTATTGTAAAACTTATCCATTGCTTTCAGCACTTTTTGCCTTGCATCTTTTTCTAAAAATTCATCTGTTTGATTTTTAATGCTGTCAACTATGCTTTTACTGCGCTGCTCCTGTAAATCTACGTAACGCTCAAGTGTAAAATATTTCATTGATTTTCTGATACGGTCTTTGCGTTCATTTTCATCTAATGAGTATTTCAATTTTGATGCCTCTGAAATAAAACTTTCATTTACAGAAAAGTCAAATGGCTTGGATAATATTTCTTGATAAATAGCAATCACTTCAGCAATTCGCTTTGTATAAATTTTTTCAACTGCCGGTACAAATTCTATAATACTTCCGTGTATTTCATCATCAATTGTATTTTGAAATTTTTGTAACGACACAATATCCGATTGTAAAAAAATATTTTTTTCACCATCAATTTCTTCAAGATATTTTTTAAATACTTCTGCAGAAAAAGCATCATCAATTTTTTTAGGACTGTAATGTTGCTTTTCCAATAATGTTCCAATTGCTATTAATAATTTTTTTCTTTTTTCTAAAGATGTGTCAGTTGTATTATTATTGGTGAAAGCAAAAAACAATCCTCCAAATACAAAAGCCATTGCCATAATTAACCCTTTTCTACGCTTCATAAAATTTACAATTTTTTTCATGGTAAGGCGTCAAAAATACTACAAATAAATATTAAAACAGAGTTTACTATACCTATTAACAAAGGTTTTATGTGTGTTTTACAATAAAATAAACTTGTTAAAATATTTTTCTTTGCCGATGTATGAATTTTTCTATTATTTTCGCACTCTGAAAACGGAGGATATAGCTCAGTTGGTTAGAGCGACAGTTTGTGGCACTGTAGGTCGTGGGTTCGAGACCCATTATTCTCCCATCAAAACCTTGTAACGAAAAAGTTACAAGGTTTTTTTTCAAATTTATTGTAAGAATGATTTACAAATTATTATTTATACCCATTATTTCGGCATTCATTGGTTGGTTTACTAACTGGATTGCAATAAAAATGTTGTTTCACCCCAAAGTTCCCACCAAAATTTTAGGTATTACTTTTCATGGCATTTTCCCTAAACGCCAAAGACAATTTGCCGAAAAACTAGGAAAACTGGTGAGCAATGAATTGTTGTCTTTTAAAGATATTGAACAAAAAATTACCAATCCCAATAACATCAAAAAAATAATGCCTCATGTTGAGAGCCACATAGATCATTTTTTGAGAAATAAATTATCCGAGCAAATGCCTGTGATTAGTATGTTTATTGGTGACAAAACAATTACACAATTAAAAGCTGTATTTATTTCAGAACTTGAAATCTTGTTCCCAACTATTATGTCCAACTACATGGGAAATCTTCAAAATGAACTTGACTTAGAACAAATAATTACAGAAAAAGTTTCCGGATTTTCTTCAGATAAATTAGAACAAATTTTAAATACTATTATGAGCAAGGAATTCAGATTTGTTGAAATTATCGGAGCTATACTAGGCTTTGTGATTGGATTGGTGCAAGTATTTATTTCGCTCTTGTAATCAATTCATCCATTTTTATTTCAAAAATGCCTCAACTATATCTTTGCACTTATTGCCTTCAATAAGCTATTTTAAGTTATTTCAGAACTATTCACAATTAAATTTGTTACCGTTTAAATAAAACAAGTTTTGTTTAAAATTTTAAACAGAAACTTTGCAATTCTTTAATTCAAAAAATATCATGAAAAGATTTTTAATTTTCGCATTTCTAGTGTCATATACAAACATTGTTTTTGCACAACCGCCAAGTGGTATGGGAAGAAGCGGTGGCAGAGGATCTTTTGGCAACAGTACAGGGCATTTTTATGGAAAGCTCGTTGACAGCAAAACCAACAAAGGAATTGATGGGGCTACCATTTTATTATACGGTAATAAGTTTGATACTATTACAAAAAAAATGAAAGAAGTAATCTTAAAAACCATGATATCTTCAACTAATGGTGATTTTAGTATCGACGGTTTATCCATCATGGGAAATTTTAAATTTAAAGCAACTGCAATTGGTTATAAGCCTTTTGAAAAACCTTTAAAATTTGATGTAAAATTTGGCGGACAAGATGGTGCACCGGACATGCAAAAAATTATTGGAATGACCGATGTTGATTTGGGTAATTTAAAAATGGAAATCAATTCTACTGATTTAGCCAACGTTACAGTAACAGCCAGTAAACAATTATTTGAATTAGGAATTGATAGAAAGGTTTTTAATGTTGATAAAAATTTGGTAAGTACCGGACAAACTGCAACTGAAATAATGAAAACAATTCCATCATTAAGTGTTGATATTGATGGCAATGTTCAGCTAAGAAATGCAGCCCCGCAAATATTCGTAGATGGTCGACCTACAACGCTTACACTTGATCAAATACCTGCAGATATTATTGATAAAATAGAAATCATTACCAACCCGTCAGCTAAGTTTGATGCAAGTGGCGGTAATGCAGGGATATTAAATATTGTGTTGAAGAAAAATAGAAAGAATGGTTACAATGGAGGATTAAGAAGTGGTATTGATAGCCGTGCAAGAATCAATTTAGGTGGCGATATCAACTACAGAGAAAACAAAATCAACTTCTTTTCCAGTGGCTCTTATTTTCAAAGAAAATCTATTGTAACATCTGGTACAAATTCTAATTTTTTAGACTTGGCAAAAACGAAAGTAAATTCAGACCAAAACAATATCAGTGATGGTTACTTCGCATTCTTCAGAGGCGGATTGGATTATTTTGTAGATAACAGAAATACTTTTACCATCACAGCAAATATCAATCAGGGAAAATTTGATAATGATGGAGATCAAAAGATTGATTCTTCTGCAACTACTATAATATCAAATACAAATAGAAATACACTTTCTACTTCCAACTTCAAAAATTTTGGCGGGCAATTAAGTTACAAACACAATTTTTCAAAAAATGGTCATAGTATCAGCGGAGATATTAACTATAACTCAAGTACTAACGATAATGAGAACAACATCAATTCTTTAATCAATACACCTGCCGGCACTCAAAAATATCCTTTATTTCAGCAACGTAGCCTCGGTGATGGTTACAATAAATTTTTAACTGTTCAGTCTGACTATGAAAATCAAATTTCAGAAAATACAAAATTAGAAGCGGGTGTAAGAGCTGCAATTCGTGACTTTGGATCCAATATTTATCAGTACGTAAATGGAAGCGGTATCAACAACAACTTCGTATTAAGCAGCAGATCTAGCAGCCGTTACAAATTTAATGATCAAGTATTTGCAGCATATACAACCTATAGTTTCAAATACAAAAAATTCAGTTATCAGTTAGGGCTTCGCATAGAGAGTTCTAATTACACAGGCAACTTGTTTACCATCAATGGTGCCGATTCAAATACCTTCAAAGTAAAATATCCTTTAAGTTTATTTCCAAGCGCATTCATTACCTACAAGTTAACAGACAAACAAGATTTGCAGCTGAATTATTCCAGAAGAGTAAACAGACCTAATTTCTTTCAATTGTTACCGGCTTATGATTTTACCGATCCTCAAAATCCAAATGTTGGAAATCCCGGTTTAAATCCTGAATTCACACACTCTCTTGAGTTTTCTTACAGCAATAACTACAAAAAAAATGCTAACTTTTTAGCTACTGCTTATTTCAAATACAGCACCAATTTGATTACAAGATATGTGTATAAAGACATCAACAAAAATGTTCAGACCGGGCAAACCGCAACCGATAGTTTATTTTACACTAGCTTCATCAATGCAAGCAACAGCTATAATTATGGATTAGAGTTAACGAATAAAATGCCTGTTACAAAATGGTGGGATCTTACCTTGAACCTGAATTTATTTTTCACGCAAATTAATGCACAAGTTCCCGGACAAACCATCAATAACAACATTGTAAGTTGGTTTAGTAAAGTGAATAACTCTTTCAAATTAGCCAAAACAGTTTCATTACAAATTTCAGGAGAAAGTCGTTCAAAAGTATTGATTCCACAAGGTGGTGGTGGGCGTAGTGGCGGTATGTATTGGGGTGGCAGTCAGCAAACACTGGCACAGGGTTATATTTTGCCAAGATATTTTGATGTGGACATAGCACTTAGAAAAGACTGGACATGGAAAAATGGCAAAAGCGGTTCATTAACATTAAGTATCAATGATGTTTTCAGAACACAAACAGAAACTCGTACAGAAGCAATTTATTTTATACAAGATACCAACAGAAGAAGAGATCCGCAAGTACTACGCTTAAATTTCAATTACCGTTTTGGTAAATTTGATATGTCATTGTTTAAACGTAAAAACAACAAAGCAGATCAAAGTGGCGGAAGCGATATGGGCGGAATTGGTGGAGGACAATAATATTTGTCTGAATAGAAAATGTTCAGTCTTTAATAGTCCGAATCACTGATAGAAATTAATTTAAATTAAACCATACAAGAAAAGGAGCTGCAATACTGCAACTCCTTTTCTTGTATTCTTTCAATAAAGTGTTATCTCAATAACATCATTAAACACTCTTAATTTCAGCTAATAATTTTTGTAATGCAGCTTTTGCATCGCCAAATAACATAGAAGTTTTCGGTGCAAAGAACAAGTCATTTTCAATCCCTGCATATCCGGGTTTCATACTTCTTTTATTTACAATAATTGTTTTTGCATTTTCTACTTCTAAAATTGGCATACCATATATTGGAGAAGAAGGATCATTTTTTGCAGCAGGGTTTACCACATCATTTGCACCAAGTATCAAAACCACATCGGCGGTTTTAAACTCTTCATTGGCATCTTCCATTTCCAATAATTTATCATAACTCACATCAGCTTCTGCCAGTAATACATTCATGTGACCCGGCATACGACCTGCCACCGGATGAATTGCATATTTTACTTCCACTCCTTTTTCTTCTAATGTTTTTTCCAACTCATGACAAGTATGTTGCGCCTGTGCAACAGCCAATCCATAACCTGGTACAATCATCACTTTGTTTGCATAAGCCATTACAGTAGCAGCATCGCTCAAAGAAATTTCTTTGTAATTTCCTTGTTCTTTTGCACCTGCACCACCACCTGATTTTGCAGCACTTCCGAATGCGCCAAGTAATACATTTTGTAAACTTCTGTTCATTGCTTTACACATCAGTAAGGTTAACAATGTACCGGCAGCACCTACTAAAATACCACCTGTAAGCATTACCTGATTACCGTATAAAAAGCCACCAAATGCAGCAGCCATACCGGTAAATGAATTTAACAATGAAATTACAACCGGCATATCTGCCCCACCAATTGGTAATACAAACATTACGCCATATACCAATGCAAGTGCTAAAATTCCATAAAACAAATAAATCTGTATCGGCTGTAAACCATGCGTGGCAACCGTTCCATCAGTTAAGGTAAATCCGATACCTCCAACATCGGCACTGCTGATTGGTGTGTGGTAAACATACCAACTACACAATCCAACCAATGCAAGTAACAATGCAAGGTTTACATACGTCTGTCCGTTATAATTAAGGTCTTTAACCTTTCCATTTAATTTCCCCCATGCAATCATACTACCCGAAAAAGAAACAGAACCAATCACCATTCCTACCACAATAATCAACATGTGTAAATGATTGATGTTTCCAACGATTAACATAAAGCCCGGCAAACTTGAAACACCTTCCCAAACAAATGCATGATCAGTAATGTGTTTAAACTCCATTATACTAATTAGCATTGCACAAGCACCACCCATACCATTAAACAAACTCACCATTTCTGGCATTGCAGTCATCTGTACTTTTTTGGCTACAACAAATCCAACAAGAGTTCCTAAAGCCAATGCACCAAATATCCAACCATAGTTATGTAGTTTTTGTCCATCTTCCTGGTACAAAAAAATTGTTCCGAAAATGGCAATCGTCATACCAACTGCTGCCACTAAATTTCCTTTACGTGCAGATTCGGGATGAGCCAACATTTTTAACCCAACAATAAAAGTTAATGAGCCAATTAAATAACAAAGGGTTAATAAATTCAATTCCATATAATAGTTTTTTCAGGATTCAAAAATTGAGATAATCTTTTTTTATTTAGCAGAAGTGTTTTTCTTTTTCTTAAACATTTCCAACATTCTGTCGGTAACAACAAAGCCACCTACAACATTTAATGTTCCAAGCACTACAGCCAAAAATCCAATTACCAATGCCAAATAATTATCAGGTTCTACCCTTCCCATTACGATGATTGCACCAATAATTACTACACCATGAATGGCATTTGCACCACTCATTAAAGGCGTATGTAACACACTTGGTACTCTGCCAATAACTTCTATTCCCAAGAAAATAGAAAGTATAACGATGTACACCATTTCGATATGTAACGTAAACCAGTCAAATAAACTTTGTACCATAATATTTCTTTTAAGTAATAAATTCTATAATAAACTATTCACTCTTTCGTTAACAACTTTTCCTGCATTGGTAATGCAACAACCTTTTACCAAATCATCTTCAAAATTCAAATTTAAATTCCCGTCTTTATCGATGATTAGTTGTAAAAAGTTCAATACATTTTTACCATACATTTTACTTGCATCAAAAGGCATTGTGCTTGGTAAATTACTATCGCCAACAATTAAAACTCCTTTGTCTGTTTTGAAATGCGCATTGTTTTTTGTCATTGGTGTATTACCACCAGTAGCAGCTGCTAAGTCGATAATCACACTTCCGTTTTTCATACTGTCCAACATTGGTTGCGTAATTAAAATCGGCGCTTGTTTGCCAGGTATTTGAGCAGTAGTAATAATTACATCACTCTTTGCAACTGATTCAGCAATTTTCGCCTGTTGCTTTTGTTTGTATTCTTCAGATTGTTCTACTGCATAACCGCCGGCTTTACTTGCATCGGCTGCACCTTCTACTTCAATAAATTTTGCACCCAAACTTTGTACTTCTTCTTTTACTGCAGGTCTTGTATCAAAAACTTCTACTACAGCACCCAATCTTTTGGCTGTTGCAATTGCTTGAAGTCCTGCAACACCGGCTCCTAATATCAAAACCTTTGCAGGAGCAATACTGCCGGCAGCCGTCATAAACATTGGGAAATAACGAGGCAATAATGTGGAAGCCAATAACACTGCTTTGTAACCTGCAATGTTTGCCTGACTGCTCAGTACATCCATGCTTTGTGCCCTTGTAGTTCTTGGAATCATATCCAAACTAAAAGTTGAAATATTTTTATCAGCCCAGTTTTTAACTTGCTGAAAATTGAACAAAGGTTGATATACACCTAATAACACAGTACCTTCTTTAATCTGTTGCATATCAACATCCGTAAGCGGATGAATACCAAGTACGAGATTGCTTTTTAACACTTCTGCTCTGGTTGCAATTGTTGCACCCTTAGAAGTATAGGCATCGTTAAATGCACTTGCATTATTACCTGCACCTGATTCAACAACTACTTGTACATTTTTTTTGATCAATGCTTCTACTTGTTCGGGCAAGAGCGATACTCTTTTTTCTCCTTGTGGTTCTTGTAATATTCCTGCAATCATGTGCTGATTAATTTGGTAGCAAAACTATTGATTTAATAGTAAAGAAGGAACTTAAATACGAAATCGTTTCCGAGTTATTATTTATTTTAAAATGAATTATTATAATTTTAGGTGTGTAACAAATATTGATTAATTAAATAGGAATAAAATAATAGATTTTATTTGTTATCTAAATATGACAATCAAGCAACTAATTTTCTCAAAAGAAAAGAATAAAAATTTGAAACCAAACTTTTTATAGTAAAACAATTTTACGAACCGAAGTAGGTAAAATTAAGGTAGCTTTTGTTGCCTTTTCGTTATTTTATTAGTAAAAGCTGCTAAATAAAAGTTCTGAATTTGAAATAATAGGCAATAAAATAAATTACAACAATAAACACAAACAATAATTTAACATTACCAGAACTTTTATCACCTTATCTTTACCAAGTTAATTTGAGTTTCTCAGCATTTTGTAAGTGAATGATTTTTTCTGCTACGGATTTTTCTGCTAAAAGTTGGTCTTCTTTACTCAGGCTTTTTTCTCAAGCATTTTTTATTTAATTATTTTTTTAAGATGAACATTTATGTTTCAAACTTAAGCTTCAACGTTCAAGACGATGACTTAAGAGGTTTTTTTGAAGGCTACGGAGAGGTAGCTAGTGCTAAAATTATTACAGACAAATTTACAAACAAAAGCCGCGGCTTTGGATTTGTAGAAATGTCTAATGATGCAGAAGCTGCAAAAGCTATTGCAGAACTAAACGGTGGAATGGTGGAGGGTAGAACTATCAGTGTAACTGAAGCTAGACCTCGTGAAGAGAGACCAAGAACAGACAACAAACGTTCCTTTAACAGTAACAACAACAATCGTTGGTAATAGTATTGTTTTAGTAATGAAAAAGCAGCCCCAGTTAGAGGCTGCTTTTTTTATAATTCAATTTTTTATTGATAATTTTATTTAGAACCACTTTTTGATGGTTTTGCTTTTTTCAAAGCAGCTTCAATTTCTTTACTTAAATTTTCAACGGTAGGTTTTGACGTAACCATTATGCCATTTACAAAGAATGCTGGAATTTCTGTAACACCCATTTTTTTGCCGTAAGCAATATCATCATGAACATTTTGCCCATAAGTACTGTTAACCAACTCTTCCAGCATTTGCTTGCGATTAACACCGGCATCTTTTGCATGTAACTTTAAAGTAGTAGTTCCTAAATTTCTTCTGTTTGCAAACAAAGCATTGTGCATCTCCCAAAACTTACCGTCTTGTGCTGCTGAAATTGCAGCCTCTGCAGCTTTTTGGCTGCGCTGATGAATTTTAGTTAATGGGAAATGCCTGAAATTGAATTTTACTTTTCCCTTGTAATTATCCAATATTTTTTTTACAACTTCATTTACTTTGGCACATTCTTCATTTTCATATTCGCCAAACTGCATCAATGTTACAGGAGCTTTTGCATCACCTACATATACATCTTTAGTTTCTATAACTTCAATTACTTCTTTATTAAATGCCATACGATTATTTCTTTTATTTCTGAAAAAGTTAATTTAAAAATAAAATTGACCTTATCATTTTGTTTAAAGCAAACATAAGGGTTTTTTAATATTGACATCAATAAACTAAGTATAAGTCAAAACTAATTTTAAAATGTTAGTAATGCCTTAACAAACCAGATTATAAATTGTATCAATATTGATTGTATTTACAATTTACTACTTTACTTCTAAAATTCCCAAATATTCTATTTGATTATAAATAATTTTATTTCTAAAATAAAAGTTACCAAAATACCAGTCATGTTATTGTTTATGCTTTTTGAAGCACATAAATAACCGAGCTGCTTTTTTTGGCATTCATCAAAGATTGCAATGTTGTTATTGCAGCGATACAAAAAGCCTTCAACAAATTATTTTTTCCATTTTTGTATTGCTCGCTTAACATTGCTACATAAAAACTATCAAACCACATTGGCTTGAAAGCCTTTACTGTAAAGCCTTTGGCAGCAGCCAACAACTCCATACTTTTAGGTGAAAAGTGATACAAATGTCTTGGCACATCATAAGCAGCCCAATATTGTTGATAGTTTTTTGCATCATAGCTAGTGTAATTGGGAACAGCAATAAAAATAGTGCCATTTGCTTTTAATATGCTACTGAATTTTTCTAGGTACCCATGCAGATCATGTACATGCTCCAACACATGCCACATGGTAATTGCATCAAATTGATTCAATGGCAATTCATAAATATTCTCAGAAGATTGTAATTTCAATTGATATTTATTCAAAGCAATTTTTTTTGCATTTTCATCGGGTTCTAAAGCTGTAATTTCCCAACCTGCAAGTTGCATCGTATGTGCAAATGCCCCCGTGCCTGCACCAATATCCAATAAATTTCCTCTTTGCAATCCGGTATATTGCTTTATCAAACTGCATTTGCCTTTTAAGGTATATCGTCTTACAACATGGTACAAGCGATTCACCAAACCTTCCTGCGTATCGGAATGAGAAACATAAGCATCAGATTGGTAGTAAGGTGCAATTGCTGCTGCATTTGGAACGTTTTGTGTAAACCGAAAACTGCATGTGCCACACTCCCACACCGCAAATGTTTCATTGCTTACGGTATAATCTTTTGCTGTTAAAACTTCCTTGATTGAAGTGCTTTTACACGCAGGGCAATTAGTATAATGTATGATTGTTTCCATGAATAGCAAATAAACAAAACTTTGCGATATAAAGAATATTTATGCACCCAACTTGCCTATTCTTTGAGCAGCTGTTGTTGCGTCGCACACTTGTACTGTTGAATATTTTTCCAGCATTTAACAAAATAAAATTTACGATGCTCTTCTTTCTCACAGATAACACTGGTAGTAAAGAAAATATCAAACAAGAAATATTCGAAATAATTTTCAATTACACATGTTATGAATTGAATAAAAAAAGTTCGCTATTGAAATGCAGCACAAGTGTGCGACGCAACCTAAGTAACATAGTAGCACTAGTGCTGACTCCCAAAAAAATGCAACTCCTTAGCAAAATCCATGTACGAAAATGTTTCTTGCAGTTGTTTCGTTTTTATAAAATAGGACTCAAGAAATTTTTTGTGTTGTTGTGAAGTTGGGTTGAAAGCCTTGTGGTTAAAGGCTAAATTGATAGAAGCAATTTCCTCCATGAGTTGTTTGGTGTCTTGACTCATACAAGCATTCACAAACTTTTCCCAAACATATTGCGTTGCATGGTAATTAGGATGTACCAAATCTTCTGCATAAAAACGATAATCTCTTAAATCGTCAATTACTAATTCGTAAGCAGGGAAATAATACAACTTCGGTAATTGCTCAATCAAATGATGTACAGCAGAAATCAATACCGCTTTGCTTCTGTTGTTCTCAATTACGCCTTCGCGCAAATGCCTAACCGGACTGATTGTAAAAATAACTTTGATGTTGGGGTTTAATGCGCCAAGCCTATCGAGCATTGTTCCTAGAACAGTAATCACTTGTCCAAACTCCATCAAACGCCTGTTAAACCAATCTGCCGGAGCCTTGTGGTTATTGGCTGCCACGGTTCCTACCCTTGCATTATTTGCTTTATCAGTAAGTGTATAAATCCATGCAGAACCTAAAGTTACCATGAGATAATCTGCATTTTTGATGTACGCATGTGCTTCTTTTGTGGAGGTATTTATTTTGTGTAAAGCATCTTCAATTGTTAATCCGGAAAAGCGGCTGTGGTGTTGCCAACTATGCCAGGCTTCATTATGTTGAAATAAATCTGTGGCATCGTATTGTTTGTTCTCTACAATATTGATGATTGTTTCTGCAACACTCACCGGATTAAACACAATGCCATTGGGGTTTTCAAGCACTTTGAATTTATGTTTCTTTAATTTCTCAGCAATGTTTTCTGTAAAGCAACTACCAACCAATAATATATTGTGCACATGGTTAATTGGTTCAGCCAACGACTTTATGTCAAACTCGTAATGAAACTTCATAATGCTAAAATTTTGCTCAATTCTTTCAACTCAAATTTTCAGAAAATCCAATTAAATAAATATTTCAGTTGCTATTTGTAAACTCTCTGCCAATGCTATTTGATTGATATTGCTCAGCTTATTTTTACTGATGAAGTAATCAATCATTTGTTCTGAATTCATATTTCCTACCAAATCATCTTGTGCCATCGGACAACCGCCAATGCCTTTCAAAGCCCCGTCAAATCTGCAACATCTGGCATTAATAGCTGCTTGTAATTTTATATTTTGATCAGTAATTCTTGAATGTAAATGAACTCCAAAAGTCACAGTTGGATATTTTGGAATTAATGTTTGCAATGCAAATTCTATTTGTTGTGGTGTTGCAATACCAACAGTATCGGATAAAGAAATTATTTGCACTCCACGTTGCACCATTGCATCGGCGTAATGCAGCAAAATAGATTCGTTATAAATATCACCATAAGGATTGCCAAAGCCCATGCTTAAATAAACGACCAATTGTTTGTTATGCTGCAAACAAAGTGATTGAATGGCGTCGATATTAATCAAACTTTCTTCAATAGTTGCATTGGCATTCCGCATTTGAAAAGTAGGCGAAATGGAGAAAGGAAAACCAATATCAGTAATGCTTTCATATTGCATAGCATCTGCTGCACCTCTGATGTTTGCTACAATTGCCAACAACTTTGTAGCATTATTTTCTGGTTGCAAATTTTGAATAACTACTTTTGTATCTGCCATTTGTGGTATGGCTTTGGGAGAGACAAAGCTTCCGAAATCAATGGTATGAAAGCCCACTTTTAAAAGTGAATTGATGTATCGTATTTTATCTTCTGTTTTAATAAAATGCTTCCAACCCTGCATGGCATCGCGGGGACATTCAATCAATTGTAAATTTTCAGATGAAGTTGCGTTTGCAGCCATTGAATTAACTTTTAACAAATGACATTCTTTGTTTCATAGATTCATATAAAATCATTCCAGCTGCTACAGAAACATTTAAACTTTCAAATTGATTTGCCATTGGAATATGAAAGGTTTCATCACATATTTTCATTAATGCCGGGTATACTCCTTTTTCTTCGCCGCCCATAACAATGGCACATGGTTCAGTTAATTCCAGATTATACAATTTTTGTTTGGCAGTCATTTCACTTGCATATACTTTAATACCATTGAGGTGAAGTTCATCAACTGCTTTCATTAAACTATTTACCCTGCAGATATTAATTTGCTCCAATGCACCGGCACTTGTTTTTACTGCATCTTCATTCAAGGCTCCTACACCTTTATCCGGAATGATAATTGCATGAGCACCGCAGCAAACGGCTGTTCTGGCAATTGCACCAATATTTCTGACATCTGTAACCCCATCTAAAATAATAAATAAGGGAGCTTCTCCTTTTTCAATAACCCAATCAATTACTTGTTGTAAATCCTGGTAACGAACTGCACTTTTAAATGCAACTACACCTTGATGTTGTACATTGGTTAATGAATTTATTTTTTCGATAGGAACATATTGTACAGGAACATTATTGTTTTTTGCCAAAAGCCTGATTTCATTAATTACGTCACCACTTGCATTTTTGGAAAGTAAAATCTTATCAATTGTCTGGGCATTTTTCAATGCTTCTACAACAGGATTTCTACCAACAATAATATTTTTTTTAGGTATAAACATTACACATTTTTCTTTGAAATAATTTGCACCAATACTGATGCAGTAATAATATAAATAACAACTAGCGCAGCTATTGAAAACTTAAAGATTGCAGCCCATTTACTGATAATTACTGATAGGTCGTTACCATAACCACCAAGCGTAATCAGTAAAGCAATATTTTCAATTAGATCCAGAATACCAATTAATACACTAAGTTCTAAAAAAACAAATCCAATAATTTTATAACGGGAATATTGATATTGATCCATTAAAGCTTTGCAACAAAAGAAGAAAAACAAAGAATAGCAAACAATAAAAACAAAGTCTATCGTAACATTCAATTGCATGGTACGTTTGCCAACCATATCAATCATCAATTTTGCATCTCTAAAATTATTCATTAATTCAAAATCAATAATACCCATAGGATATTGACTTGAATAGAATGCAGCGCCTTGCCATCTTAGCGCCAAAAGAAGAATCATTGATAAGATACCGGAGAATAAAATCTTTTTTCTCATAGTGCAAATAAACAAAAAACCTCTGCCAATTAATGCAGAGGTTTTAAAAATATAATGATACATTGATTATTTAATGCCAAATGCCTTTTTAACCTTAGCTACATAATCTAATTTTTCCCATGTAAACAATTCAACTTTTACACTTTTTGTTTTGCCATCCGGTGTTTTGAATTGTTTGGTAACCACTTGATTTTTACGACCCATATGACCGTATGCAGCAGTTTCACTGTACATTGGCGTACGTAATTTCAAACGTTGCTCAATGAAGTAAGGTCTCATATCAAATATAGATTCCACAATTTTACCTATTTGTCCATCAGTCATATCAACATGAGCAGTTCCAAATGTTTTAACATTAATTGAAGTTGGTTGTGCCACTCCAATTGCGTAACTAACTTGAACTAAAACTTCAGAAGCTATACCTGCAGCCACTAAATTTTTAGCGATATGACGAGTTGCATAAGCAGCACTGCGATCTACTTTGCTTGGATCTTTTCCGCTAAAAGCACCACCACCATGAGCACCTTTTCCACCATAAGTATCAACGATAATTTTTCTTCCTGTTAAGCCTGTATCGCCATGCGGACCACCAATTACAAACTTCCCTGTTGGGTTGATATGGTATTTGATATTGTTGTTGAAAAGCTTCGCATATTTCTTATACTTCGCTTTTACACGAGGAATTAAAATTTCAACAATATCCTTTTTAATTTTAGCCAACATTTTTTCTTCAGAATCAAAATCATCATGTTGTGTAGAAACTACAATTGCATCAATTCTTACAGGAACATTATTGTCATCATATTCTAAAGTAACCTGGCTTTTAGCATCAGGTCTCAAATATTTGATGGCTTTATTCTCTCTTCTTAAAGCTGCTAATTCAATTAATATTTTATGAGCAAGATCCAATGCTAAAGGCATGTAATCTTCAGTTTCATTGGTTGCATAACCAAACATCATCCCCTGATCACCAGCACCTTGTTCTTCTTTTTTCTTTTTATCAACGCCTTGGTTGATATCGGCACTTTGTTCGTGTATAGCTGATAAAATACCACAGCTGTTAGCTTCAAACATGTATTCACTTTTAGTGTACCCAATTTTACGAATTACACCACGAGCAATTTCCTGAACATCTAAGTATGCTTTTGATTTTACTTCACCTGCCAGTACTACCTGACCGGTTGTTACCAATGTTTCGCAGGCAACTTTACTTTGTGCATCAAATGCCAAAAAATTATCGATTAACGCATCAGATATTTGATCAGCTACTTTATCCGGATGCCCTTCAGAAACACTTTCAGAAGTAAATAAATAAGACATATTTTGTTATTTAATTGTTTTAAGATGTGCAAATATAATAGTTGGTTAATTTCAATTAGCTATATCTTGGAATAAATAATACGTAGTCTCATTTTCCGTTGATTTTGTTTACTATTACCCCCTAATAACCTCACTCTGCCTATACCGGGGGGATTTATCATGGAAGTAGATATGGGATACAAAAATTGGGTAGATTCACTCACATTCACATAATCATAAACTGGAGCAAATAAGTATAAATCGTATATCTTTTCTGCTTTAGTTGCAACTCCTTGCACATAACGAGATACATTAAAATTGTAAGAAGCTATTCTATTACCAAATGGATCATTTTTAAATATGATATACCCTCCAAAAGAATTTATGTTTGTCACCGTTCCACCTTGACCCAATGCTATATCATTGGGAACATAAAATCTTTTTGCTAAATCTTGATTCATGGCACACAAAAATAGATTTGGTTGTGTGTAGAGACCATCAGTGGCTGCACTACCTGCTTGTTGTTCCATCAATAACTCAGCTCTGTGTATTACTCGGTTTGTGAGACCTATCAACCCTGGTGTTTTGATTTTAATATACAATCCAGGACCTGATTGCAAATACAATAAACTATCCGAATCTGCTGTCGGATTTGTTAAAAAAGAATTTACTTCAGCACCGGATCTTGTTCTTACGATATTATTTGCAGCTCCTGCGTAAGCACCAGTTCTAAAATATCTCACTACTGTATCTTTAATACCATCTCGTCTGGTATAACGATAATACAAAGCAACTTTTGAGTTGGTATCAGCTAAAGAAACCCTTAACAAAGTATTTGAGCCAGATTCAGGAACGATAGAAATACCACGAAAAGTACTGGAGAACTGAGCGTCATTTTGATAGGCATTCGTACTATCAAATTCTTTCAATAATTTATTTCCAAAAGTAGAAAAAAGTGGAATTCTTATTTGATTAATTGCTTGTTCTCTTCTTGGAAAAACGGAATCTCTCAGTCTTCTTGGATCTGCAATGGTTCCTGAACCAATCTGGCCGGCAATATCCATTGAGGCATAGCTAGGGTATACGGAATCGGCACTCAATTTACTTGATTGAGCTATTTCATATATTTTAAACTTCAATTGATTTGTTGTATCACCCCATAAACCTTTGTAACTTAAAACAAGAACAGCTGAATCTAAGAATAAACTATCCTTACTCACTTCAAAATAATGCGGAAAAAAAATAGGTTTAAATTCAGCATTAATAATTGCCTTAGTTGCCCCCA
>CANGTN010000021.1 GCA_947456805.1 Chitinophagaceae bacterium
CCTTTACATGTTGAATATTCACTTTCTGAAGCAGGGAAATTGGTAATACCTATTTTTAAACAACTGGAAGGTTTGGTATAATATTTTTTGAGTTGGTTTATTTATACTAATAATCCTGTATTTTTTTGTAAAAAAATGATATAGTTAATTTTTTATGGTCAATTATTTAAGGAGGGAAAAGTAGGTATCAATAAACAGCTCAATAAAGTTATATAGTTGAAGGGTGCGACGCCAATGTAGTTGATTAAAGTACTTTGGCTGACGACAACAAACTAAAAAGCGAATTACAAATTCAAAAAGATGAATTGTGTAATTCGCTTTTAGTTTTGTAATATTTCTATCTTACAACAACCCTTTCTGTACCAGATACTCGGCAATTTGTACTGCATTGGTTGCAGCGCCTTTGCGTAGGTTATCGCTTACAACCCACATATTTAAAGACTTTGGCTGTGTTTCGTCTCTTCTCAGTCTGCCTACAAACACTTCGTCTTTTTCATGTGCCCATAATGGCATTGGATAAAATTGTGCAGTATCATTTTGTTGTAATACAACGCCCGGTGCCGATGCCAATAATGATTTTACTTCTTCTAAATCATATTCGTTTTCAAACTCTACATTGATGCTTTCGCTATGTCCACCTACCACCGGAATACGAACAGTAGTAGCAGTTACTTTGATGTTATCATCCTGCATAATCTTGCAGGTTTCTTTCACCATTTTCATCTCTTCTTTGGTATAACCATTTTCTAAAAACACATCAATTTGTGGAATTACATTTAAGTCAATCTGGTATTTATATGCCATTGGACCCTCAACACCTTTGCGTTCATTAAACAACTGGTCAACCGCTGCTTTACCTGTGCCTGTTACACTTTGGTATGTTGATACCACCACTCTTTTTATGGTATATTTTGCATGCAATGGCTGTAATGCTACCACCATTTGAATAGTGCTGCAATTGGGGTTGGCAATAATTTTATCATTGGCAGTTAATACTCCGGCATTTACTTCGGGTACAACTAATTTTTTGGTGGGATCCATACGCCATGCACTACTATTATCAATAACGGTAATGCCTGCAGCTGCATATTGTGGTGCCCATTCCAAACTTGTGCTGCCGCCTGCACTAAAAATTGCTATAGCCGGCTGGGCAGCAATTCCATCTTGCATGCTTACCACTTTATATTTTTTTCCTTTAAACTCAACTTCTTTCCCTACACTTCTTTCACTTGCAACCGGAATTAATTCTGTTACACTAAAATTTCTTTCAGCAAGTACTTGCAACATTTTTGTGCCTACTAAGCCAGTGGCTCCTACAACTGCTACTTTCATTTTTTTATTTTTTGGGTGTTAGTTTATTTTTTTGGAACACAAATTTTCTATTCATAGATAATACACAGAGCAAGGATAAAAAAAACTGCGACTATATCCCCAATATGTTTAATATGTATACTATACAAAATATCAGCGTTCCATCAATTTCAAAAAAAAGCCTTCCCGTTTCATTGGAAGGCTTTTTTACTTTATTTATGTTTATCATAAAAAGCGTTAGGCAACTTCCTCTATTGAGTAGTTCTTTTTACTAAGCTTCATATGTTTTATGTTCATCATTGAAGTGCTAAAGTAATGAGAAAACAAATAAAAGCAAAAAAATCAATTTTGATTTTCTCTGCAGATTAAATGCAGGATACATTTTTTCATCAGGAATATTTCTTAACTTTCATATAGTTACAAATTTGCAAGACAATAGCATTTTATCAAGAAAATTAGATAAGCATTCAATCATTTATTATCCTAATAAAATTTAAAGTCTATTCCCAAATATGCCAATCCATACTTTTAATATATCAGGGTTAAATACAGCAGAGGTAAAAGCTTCGAGAGAAAAATTTGGTGAGAACAAACTAGTGTATAAAAAAGAAAATACAATTTGGGAAGCAATAAAAAATCTGGTAAAAGAACCAATGATTTTGATGTTATTAACTGCTGCTGCTATTTATTTCATCAGTGGAAAAAGTGGTGATGGATTTTTTATGACCTCTGCAATTGTAATTGTTTCAGCCATTTCATTAATTCAGGATTCAAGAAGCAGAAATGCATTACAAAAATTAAAAAAGTATACACAGTCATATAGCAAGGTTATTAGAAACGGTAATATTGAAGAAATCAGAAGAGAAGAGTTGGTGATTGGCGACAGCATTATTGTTGAAGAAGGAAGCCTTATTCCTGCTGATGCAACCATTATTCATTCCAATGATTTTTCTGTTAATGAATCAATTTTAACCGGAGAGTCATTCTCCGTATTTAAAGATGCGACAAATGATCCTAAAATTTATTTAGGCACCACAGTTGTTAGTGGGCTTGCAATTGCAAGTATTACAGCCGTCGGGAATACAAGCAAATTAGGTACAATTGGCAAAAGCATTGAAAATATTGAAGAAGAAAAAACCCCGTTAGAATTACAGATAAACAATTTCGTAAAAAAAATGGTAATTGTTGGCGCAATTGTATTCATTATTGTTTGGATTATCAATTATAGTCATTCCAAAAACATATTAGATAGTTTGCTGAAAGCACTCACTTTGGCAATGAGTATTTTACCCGAAGAAATACCTGTAGCATTTACCACATTTATGGCATTAGGTGCTTGGAGATTAATGAAAATGGGCATCATTGTAAAACAAATGAAAACAATAGAAACACTAGGAAGTGCTACGGTTATTTGTACAGATAAAACGGGTACAATTACTGAAAATAAAATGAGTTTGGCAAAGCTGTATTTACTTTCTGATAATCAATTTTATGACCCTGAAAATATTACAAAAAGTGAAACAAATGAGCTGATAAAAATTGCAATGTTTGCCAGTGAGCCGATTCCATTTGATCCCATGGAAGTTGCTTTGCATGAAACTTATGCCAGACTTAATACAGCAGATGAAAGACCAGATTTTAAAATGGTTCATGAGTACCCTTTATCAGGCAAACCGCCCATGATGACACATATTTTTGAAGACAATAAAGGGAATAGAATTATTGCAGCAAAAGGTGCACCGGAAGCTTTTTTAAACATTTGTAATTTGTCACTAACACAACAACAACAAATAATAACTGCGCTAAATGCATTAGCAGAAGAAGGTTACAGAATATTGGCAATTGCCACTGCAACATGGGTAGGTAATGAATTTCCTAAAACCCAACAAGCTTTTAATTTTTCTTTCAGAGGAATGATTGCGTTTTATGACCCTCCAAAGAAAAACATTAATCATGTTTTGGAAAACTTTTATGCCGCCGGCATTTCGGTAAAAATTATAACAGGAGATAATGCAGCCACCACAACTTCTATAGCAAAGCAAGTTGGCTTTAAGAACTACGATAAAAATATTTCAGGTGATGAATTAATGACTTTAGATGCACCTCATTTGGAAGAAGTAGTTGTTAGTGCAAACATATTTACAAGAATGTTTCCGGATGCAAAAATGAAAATCATCAATGCATTAAAAGCAAAAAAAGAAATCGTTGCAATGACGGGCGATGGCGTAAATGATGGTCCGGCATTAAAAGCTGCACACATTGGTATTGCCATGGGTAAAAGAGGAACAGAAATTGCAAAAGGCGCAGCTGCATTGATTTTACAGGAAGACGATTTGTCTAAAATGGTAGAGGCAATAGCAATGGGCAGACGTATTTATGCTAATCTTAAAAAAGCAATTCAATATATTATTTCCATTCATATCCCTATTATACTAACAGTATTTATTCCTTTGGCATTGGGCTGGAAATACCCTAATATTTTTTCACCTGTACACATCATTTTCTTAGAATTAATTATGGGTCCTACATGTTCTATTATTTACGAAAATGAGCCAATCGAAAAAAACTCAATGCTACAAAAACCCAGACCATTTACAACTGATTTCTTTAACTGGAGGGAGCTGATCACAAGTGTTATTCAAGGTGTAATGATAACATTGGGAACTTTGGGTGTATATCAATTTGCAGTTAATAAAGGTTTTAATGAAGCAGTTACAAGAACAATGGTATTTGCTGTATTAATTATTGCAAATATTTTTTTGACATTAGTAAATCGGTCATTTTATTTTTCAATATTTACCACACTTCAATACAAGAATAATTTGGTGGGGATTATAATTGCAATTACAATTACTATTTCTGCATTGTTATTATTTATTCAACCATTAACCATGTTTTTCGAGTTTGAAACTTTGAATACAAATCAATTACTAATTTGTTTGTGTGCCGGATTTATTTGTGTAATTTGGTATGAAATAGTTAAGATTTGGAAAAGAAGCAGTTAATATTTTAATAAAAAACGGCTGCATTAAATGCAGCCGTTGTAAAACTATGTTTCAAGGAAAAATTAATGGTGGTGATTGTGCAATTTGCTTGCAAAATCTTCAGCGCTGATACTTTCTTCTTTTGTTTTAACCTGACTTTCTAAAAGTGTAAATAATTTTTCAGCACTGATACGGTGATAACTGTCTTCAACAAATTTTTTGTCTTTCATCATACGGTCTGCATAATCTTCAATCCATTGTTGGTTATCTCCCATCATACCCAGTTGTCCGCCCATATATTGAAACAATTGAGCTTTTGCAAATCCACGAATATCATCAGGCAACACTTCAATTTTATTTTCTTCAGCCAATTGGGTGCTGATTAATGTCCACTTTAAACTATTGCTGAATGAAGGAAACTCAGTTTCTGCTTCTGCTGCAGTTTTTGGTTTTTCGCCACCAGTCTGGATCCATCTTTTCAAGAAATTTTCCGGCAATTCAATTGAAGTATGATCTAATAAGTGATGATAAATTTGATCATGAATTTGATTGCGGCTTTGCGCAACAAAATGAGCTTCAATATCTTCTTTAACAGCCGCTTTTAATTCAGCTTCACTAGTTACTTCTTTGCTAGGAAATGCTGCTTTAAAAAAAGTTTCATCCATTGCCGCTTTTGTTACCAAACCAATTTTAGTAATCGTCAACTTAAAGTTTTTATCAGCAACTCCAGAACTATTTTTATCCAATCCTAAGTCTTCTAAAACTACTTCTAACTCTTTATCTTCAAAAGCTGTAGCCAAATGAAGATCAACAACATCATCTTTCTTTTTCCCCAATAAATTGGTACGATAAGCTGGTGCAAAATACTTTACCAATAAGCTATTTGCTTTATTAATGCCGCTTTCCATCACATTACCTGCTGTATCCACTTCAGTAAATGTTACATTCAATACATTTTCTTCACTGTCAACAGTTTCAGGCTCAGACATAGTGCCATAGCGTGTTTGCAGTCTTTCAACTTCTGCTTGTATCATTTCATCGGTAACTTGTACGTTGTATTTTGTAACCGGAATTTTAGTTGTATCAATTGAAAATGTTGGCTTTAATCCTACTTCAAATGAAAATGAATAATCTGAAGGGTTATTCATATCTAATTGACCTGCATTCATATCCAATGGAAGCGGCTGCGCAAATATGTCTAACTTTTCGTTGTTTAAGTATTCATTCAATTTAGTTTCAACCATTCGCAAAACTTCTTCCTGAAAAACGCTTGCACCATGCATTTTCTTTACTAGTCCTGCAGGCACCATTCCTTTTCTGAAGCCAGGGATATTGGCTGTTTTAGCATATTTTTTCAAGCTTTGTTCAAAACCATTGTAGTAATCTTCTTTTGCAAGATTTACTGTAAGTTTATCAGTAAGATTAGCGATGTTTTCTCTAGTAACTGTTGCCATTTTTTTTGCTTTTGCTATAGTAATAAAAAGTTATAAAAAATAAAAAAGTTGATAAGTAAAAAATTGAAGAGTGTTAATCTATCAACCTCTCAACATATCAACTTTTAGTTGGTGCGGGTGGAGGGACTCGAACCCCCATGCCTCGCGGCACTAGATCCTAAGTCTAGCGTGTCTACCAATTTCACCACACCCGCTTGGTTGCTTTATTTTGACTTAGGGAGGGCAAAAGTAGGGTTTTTGATAGAAAATACAAGGATTAGGAGTATTAGAATATTTTTTATTTGAATAAATCGTTTTAATGCAGATTTAAATTGTTTTAAAATGTGTTTGTCTTATAATAAATTTTTGTTCAATTGTTCTTCTACAGTTTGGCGGCTGCCGGATTGAAGTAAAAATACTTTTTGAAGGAACGAACAAAAAGATTGTAACGAAAAGCCGGATATGCAGCTCATTCAAATACTGTTGAACACAGCCCCTTCTTTTCTTTTTTTTAAATACTATTTTTATCAATTCAATTCATATTCTGGATAATTACATAATCATTGTTTGCAGGAATGTGAATCATTTTTTAAGAGGGGGGAACACGATAATTTGTGTGTATCAATTTGGGAGGGGTGGGTTTTTATTTTTTAACTATAAAAATAATTGTATGAAAAAATTGATACTTTTTGTATGCGCTGTAATGCTTAATGAGACTGTATTACAAGCTCAGGTAACGCAAATAAATGCCAACAAAAGTTTAGAAACAGCTTATCCGATTAACAATAGTAAAGCAATTGCTTTTTCTAAAATAGACAGTTCGATTTGGGTAACAGACGGAACATTATTTGGAACAACCCAAATTTCAAATTCTATAAAATTTATTGAAGCAGGAATGGTTTTAAACGGACAACTTGTTTTTGTAGGAAATTCAAGTACGACAGGAGTTGAATTATTTATTACAGATGGTACAATTGGCGGAACAATATTATTAAATGATATCTCACCCGGAACTACTGGATCTGACCCGGGAGATTTTGCGTTACTTAATGGATTTATTTATTTCAGTGCAGTTACTGCCAATGAAGGTCGAGAACTTTGGAAAACAAATGGAACTTCAACAGGAACATCAATTTTGAAAGATATTGTAAATGGTGCTGGAAGTAGCAATCAATTGAACCAATACAATTTATTTTCCAATGGCAGTTATTTATTGTTTGCCGCACAGGCAAATGGTAGTGGAATGGAGTTGTGGAAATCCGACGGTACTGATGTCGGTACTAGTTTATTGTTCAATATCAATACCGGAAATGGAGGTGCAGACTCATCGAATCCGGCAAATTTTTATGCTATAAATAATGCAGTTGTTTTTACGGCAACGGATGCTACGCATGGTAATGAATTTTGGAGAACAGATGGAACAAGTTCGGGTACTTTTTTATTGAAAGATATTTATGCGGGAACAAACAGTTCTACTTCATTTGAAGCTTTCCCGGGTTTTTTATTGCCTTATTTCAGTGGCTTTCATACATTCAATAATAAAATTTATTTTCAGGCAAATGATGGTATTAGCACCGGAAAAATTTGGAGTACGGATGGCACTGTTGCCAATACTGTTTTTGTAAAAGATATTGTACCGGGAATATCTTTTTCATTTGTATTTTTAGTGGGTGCAGTAAACCTTTCTAATAAATTTATTTTTTCTGTTTCAGATGGCGTTACTTCTTCAGAACTCTGGGAGTCTGACGGTACTACGGAGGGAACAAATTTATTTAAGTCATTCAACCCTCCCACTCCCGGTGAATTACCGATTATTTATGTCCCTTATAACATTAACATTAACACCAATACGTTGACTCAGCCATTGTTTCAAGGTGATAAATTTTTCTTTACTGCCGGCACAGCAAACGACGGGCATGAGTTGTGGATTTCTAATGGAACCCTATCGGGCACAGCCATTGTGAAGGATATTAATCCTGGAGTTGCAAGTGGAATTGATTCAAGTAACAGTTCTTATTTATATACCTCTGATGCATTATTTTTTCCCGCAAGTAATGGAATAAATGGATTAGAATTATGGAAGACTAATGGAACTGCAAACGGGACTTCGATTGTAGCGGATATTGTGACTGGTTCGGGAGGTTCGGATATTGATATGACTTTTTTTTTGGTAAACGGAAAAGTTATTTTTAAAGCAGATGACGGAGATTATTTAGCCAATAATATTATTGCAAAGGATTTATATGCTGTTGATGGAACTTATAGTGCATTGCCAATTGGATTTAGTGAATTTAGTGCGGTATTGATTGGAAAAGATGCCATTTTAAAATGGGGTGTAAAAACAGAAGGCAATAATAAAGAATATGTAATTGAACGAAGTTTTGACGGTTTGCAATTTGACGTGATTGGAAGAAGAGCCTCAATAGCAGCGGGTTTTGAGCAACCCTATTATACATACACCGATGCAAATATTACCGATTTTCAAAAAAGTATTGTGTACTACAGAATAATGGTAAACACAATTGATAACAGCAACTTATATAGCCCCATTGTACCATTAAAGTTGAAAGGTAGTTATTGGAATGTTGGAGTTTATCCAAATCCGGTCTTGGGTGATTTACGTTTAGCCATCACAGGTATTACGGGACCAGTTGAGATTGCGATCAATGATGCTGCAGGAAGAACGATTTATCGTAATCGAATTCTCAATTCGAATGGAGGTGTTCAAATTCCTGCTAGTAAACTACCGCATGGTTATTATGTACTGGTGGTGACAAATGGGCAAGAAAAAAAGTCTATTAAGTTTATAAGATAAAAGCTGATGAAGTTAACCTAAGAATTTATTTCGATAAGTTTATAACATCTCAAAATAACATTGAGCTATAAAAAATCAATTTGCATAACACGGTTTTAATTTAATGCTTCCCATACTGCATAAAATTATTACTATTGCATGATGCAACAACAGCGTATTTTATTAACTACACTCAATGCCAAGTATATTCATATGAATTTGGCTATACGATTGTTGTATGAATTAAATAAATCTGATGAAAGATTAAGCTGGAAAGAATTTACCATCAAAGAAAATCAGCAGGAAATTGCAAGTTATTGTTCCGAATATGAAGTGGTATGTTTTAGTTGTTATATCTGGAATATTACACAAACATTGGCTGTTTCAAAATTGATTAAAACTCTTAATCCCAATACAAAAATATTATTGGGCGGACCAGAAGTAACCTACGACTGGAACGATATTATTCAGTTACCTTTTATTGATTTTATTGTTGTCGGCGAAGGTGAAATTCCGTTTACAAATTTCTTGCAGCAATATCCCAATGTGTATCAGATTGCAAATATTGTTTCTAAGCATAATGGCGAAATACAATACCACAATCATGCTGTAAATTTTGATTTAGAACTGTATGCCAATACCAATCCGTATCAGAATGATGATGTAACTACTTTGCGAAATAGGGTTTTGTATATTGAAACATCGAGAGGTTGCCCGTACAAATGTGAATTCTGTTTGGCAAGCTTGGATAATCGTGTTCGTTACTTACCTATGGATCACATCAAAAGCAATTTGTTGTTTTTAATGACGCACGGGAAAACAATCAAATTTTTAGATAGAACCTTTAATGTAAAAAAAGATTTTACGTTAGATATTTTTCAGTTTATTTTGGATAATGCCAAGCCTGATAATGTTTTTCAGTTTGAAATAACAGCCGATATTCTTCATCCGGCAATTATGCAGTTTATTATTGATAAGGTTCCTAAAGGCATGTTTCGTTTTGAAATTGGTATTCAAACTGTGAATCAAAAAGCCAATTTGGAAGTTAGCAGAAAGCAAAATTTTTACAAAACAAAAGAAGTGATTTTAAAACTAAAAGATCACGTAGAGATGCATCTGGACTTGATTGTAGGCTTACCATTAGATTATTGGGAAGATACAAAATATAGTTTTGAAGAAGTGTTTAAATTGTTTCCTCCCGAATTGCAATTGGGCTTTTTAAAATTTTTAAAAGGCACGCCTGTTCGTGATAAATATGAACAATATGGTTATGTTTTTGATCCTGTTGCACCCTACCAAATTATCAAAAGCAATTATTTATCTGAACAAGAATTGGCAGATATTGTAAAGCTGGAACACGCATTAGAAATTTATTGGAATAAGAAAAGATTGGCGCATACTTTAATGTATGTAACAGCAAATTACAGTGTATTTGATTTTCTGTTAGCGCTTGGTAAATTTTTTGAACAGCGTAGTAGTTTCTTCTCATTTACAGCAATGGATATTTATAATATTGCTAATGAATTTATTCAGCAACAATTTCCAAACGATACTATCATTAAAGAGTTATTGGCAATTGATTATTACTTGCAACAAAAAATAAAACCTGCTGAAAAATTTATTGCCGAAATTGATAAAAAAGATAAATTCAGTTTACTTGAAAAATACAATTTGCCGCACCAAAAATATCGTTATACAGTAATACCCATCGACTTCGATTACAATATATTTAAACAAGAAAACACCATTGTACTTCAACCACAACTACTATTTATTCAATACACAGGAACAACAAAACCGGTTGTTGTAAATATAAATACCGAAACGCATTTTTATTTATCATCATAAACAAATTTTACGAAGATGTTAAACAAGTATATTTCGTTTCTATTTAGTAATTTCTTTGTGTGAAATTTCCTTTGTTTTCATCGCTTCGTTGAATTAAAAATCCTAATAATTAAAATCGTATTTTGTACTTAACTTCGGCGCTAATTAAGGATGTAGATACTTTGCATTCTATCTTCTAAAAAATTAATGATCAGGAAACGTGAATCAATTTATTTCCGTACATGATGTTGCAGATATCAATGCCCTAGTAGCAAAGGCCTTGGGCTACAAAGCAAACCCATTAATGCATCATCAGTTGGCAGCCAATAAGCGAATTGGTTTGTTGTTTTTAAATCCAAGTTTACGTACCAGATTAAGTACACAAATTGCTGCTGCCAATTTAGGCATGGAAGCCATAGTTTTTAATGTAGATAAAGAAGGATGGGCACTGGAATTTGAAGAAGGCGCTATCATGAGTGGTAATACGGTAGAACACATCAAAGATGCAGCACCTATTCTTGGCAATTATTTTGATGTATTGGCAATCAGAACTTTTCCTTCATTGATTAATAAAGTAGATGATTACAGTGAAATGTACATAAGCCAGTTTATAAAATATGCCGGCGTGCCTGTGATTAGTTTAGAAAGCGCAACATTACATCCATTGCAATCTTTAGCAGATATTATTACTATTCAGGAACAGTTAATACAAAATAAAATTACACATAAACCCAAAATTGTTTTAACGTGGGCTCCGCATATTAAGCCACTACCACAATGTGTTGCCAATAGTTTTGCGCAATGGATGAATGCATGGGGCGAAGCTGATTTTGTAATTACACATCCTGAAGATTATGAATTGAACGAAGAGTTTACAAATGGAGCAACGATTACACAAGACCAAGATTCGGCATTGAAAAATGCAGATTTTGTGTATGTAAAAAACTGGAGTACTTATAATGATTATGGTAAAATTTATGAAAATGATCCTAAGTGGATGTTGACCAACGAAAAACTGGTAATAAGTAATAATGCGAAAGTGATGCACTGCTTACCCGTAAGAAGAAACGTAGAGTTGAGCGATGAAATTTTAGATGGTCAAAATAGTTTGGTTACCCAACAAGCAAGCAATAGAGTTTGGGCTGCACAAGCAGTGTTAGCAGAAGTATTAAAGCCCCTAACCCCTAAAGGAGGACTTTAACTCTTAAAATAAAGATTCAATTTATGAAACACAATATGTTTTATGGAGCAAGTAGCTTAATTTTTCAGCGTGCTGTAGAATTGAGAAATCGCATGACTGCTGCTGAAGAATTATTGTGGAAACAAATTCATATTAATGAGTGGAAACAAAAGTTTAGAAGACAACATCCAATAGCAAATTATGTTGTTGATTTTTATTGTCATGCAAAAAAACTGGTTATTGAATTAGATGGCAGTATTCATGAATTAGAAGACGTTAAGAAATATGATGAATACAGGGAAGCTCACTTAAAAGAACTTGGTCTGACTGTTTTACGATTTACAAATGAACAGGTTTTTAAACAAAATAAATTGGTACTTGAAACCATTGCAAATGCTCTGAATCAGCTAACAAATCCCCCTATAGGGGTTAGGGGAATGGAGCAACTTTTTGTAATAAAAATTGGTGGAAATATAATTGATGATGAAGTAAAACTTACTTCATTCTTACAATCTTTTGCAAAAATTGAAGGAAAAAAAATACTGGTACATGGCGGAGGAAAATTAGCAACCAAAGTGGCTGAAGCAATGGGTATTCAGCAACAAATGATTGATGGCAGAAGAATTACCGATGCAGAAACATTGAAGGTTGTAACAATGGTTTATGCTGGGTATGTTAATAAAAATATCGTAGCTATGTTGCAAGCAAATGATTGTGCAGCAATTGGTATTACAGGTGCTGATGGAAATTTGATACAAGCACACCAAAGAAACAATAAGGAAGTTGATTATGGTTTTGTAGGTGATGTTGATATTGTGAATACTAAACTTTTATATGGTTTACTGAATGATAATTTTTCTGTTATAGTTGCACCGATAACACATAATAAACAAGGGCAATTATTGAACACCAATGCCGATACAATTGCACAGGAAATTGCAAAAGCAATGAGTTCTTTGTTTGAAGTACATTTAATTTACAGTTTTGAAAAAGCAGGTGTATTAAGTGATGTAGCTAATGAAGATTCTGTCATTAAAGAAATAAATTCCTCAAATTATAGTCAGTTAAAAAAACAGAATAAAATTTTTCAAGGCATGATACCCAAGCTAGACAATGCTTGTGCAGCTTTACAAAGTGGTGTAAAAAGAGTTGTTATAGGCAATGCAGAAAAGTTATCTGAATTAATTAATGGCTCATCAGGAACAAATATTATTCATGAGTAAACTTCAATTGAAAACATTACAACAAGATGCTTTTGGTTTATTAAAACAATTAATAGCCATACCTTCTTTTTCAAAAGAGGAAGATGTAACAGCAACGTGCATTGTTAATTTTTTAAAAAACCGAGGTGTTCATACAAACCGTTTTCTCAATAATGTTTGGGCTACTAATCAATATTTTGATGCAAGCAAACCAACAATTTTACTCAATTCACATCATGATACTGTAAAGCCGAATAAAGGCTATACACTTCCGCCTTTTGAACCAATAGAAAATGAAGGAAAGCTTTTTGGTCTTGGAAGTAACGATGCAGGGGGTTGTTTGGTTTCATTAATTGCCACTTTTTTATATTATTACCACCATGAAAATTTAAAGTATAATCTTCTATTAGCTGCTACTGCAGAAGAAGAAATCAGTGGCAATAATGGGGTTGAAATTTTATTGCCACTATTGCCAAACATTGATTTTGGAATTGTAGGCGAACCAACATTATTGAACATGGCAGTTGCGGAAAGAGGTCTGATGGTGTTGGATTGTGTTGCTTATGGAGTTGCAGGGCATGCTGCAAGAAATGAAGGTGAAAATGCCATATACAAAGCCTTTCAGGCAATTGAGTGGATAAAAAATTACAAATTTGAAAAGGTAAGTGGTTTATTGGGAGAGGTAAAAATGACGGTAACTTCTATCAACACAGAAAACAAACAACACAATATAGTACCGCCACAATGCAGTTTTATTGTAGATGTTCGTGTAAATGAATTATACACTTTTGATGATGTGATAAATACAATACAACAACATATTGATTGCACCATACAACCGAGAAGCTGCCGATTGAAATCTACTGCAATAGATATTCAACATCCAATTATTCAAAAAGGAATTCAACTTGGCAAAACTTATTATGGAAGCCCAACTACAAGTGATAAAGCACTCATGAATTTTCCAACTTTAAAAATGGGACCAGGTGATAGTGCCCGAAGCCATACCGCAGATGAGTTCATCTTTTTATCAGAAATTGAAACAGGTGTTGAAACCTATATTCAATTGTTACATACACTTTTGTTGTAATTAATTTATTCAATTATTAAATGATGCTCGTTATCATTAGAAATGATATAAGTTACGCGTTATTGTGACTATTGTTATTTTTTAAATATCCGGTTTGTTGTCTTTTTGTTTGAGAATTTCAAGGAAAAAAATCGTTTTTTTTCTAATCAATAAAACAAAAAAACATGAAGAAATATTTTTTACTTTCCATTATTTTATTGGGGAAATTTGTTGCAAATGCTCAGTTATTTGTAGCTACAGGGGAAAGTGTCAGTGTAATTTCAAACGATCAATTGTTTTTACAGGAAGACCTCCAAAATAATGGAACTATTGCAAGATTAACCATCAACAATTCCAATACAATTTCCATTAGTGGCATTGGTACTATTAATTATTTGAAATTAAACAAATCAGCAGGTACAACTTCGATTACAGGAGGACAACAAACAATCACAAATGTGTACACACCGGCATCTGGTACTTTAAATACAGGAGGGAAATTAGTATTAAGTTCCAACAATTTAGGCTCTGCAAGAATTGAAGCAGGAAATGCAGCTGGAGGTTATTTATCTGGCAATGTATTAGTACAACGCTATATTCCTGGGGGATTTAGAAAATTTCGTTTCATAGGTCATCCCTTTGATGCACCATTAAGTGTAACTGAATTGACTGATGATATTGATATTACAGGAAATTTAAATAACGGAAATACAAACTTATTTACCACAACAGCTACCAACAATCCATCAGCTTTTTATTACGATGAATCCTTGGATAATGGATTTTACAACGGCAATACATCAGCCAATTCCGGATGGGTTGCTTATACTGGTAACACACCAACCAACATTGGAATTGGACAAGGGTTAAGGGTTTTAATCAGAGGATCAAAAGGACAAACGAATTCATTAACAGGCGGAGCTTATACCCCTGATGAAGTTACATTATCTGTCAATGGCCAATTAAAGCAAGGAGATTTTATTCAAAACTTGCAATACAGCAATGCCAATACTAATAAGGGTTGGAATTTAATCAGTAATCCTTATGCAAGTAATATAGATTGGTTGTTGGTAGGTAGAACCAATGTAGATAATGCAGTATATACTTATTTACCAAGGGTTGATGGAGGAAGATATGCGAGTTATATTAACGGCTCCTCAAGTAATGGAGGTAGTAATTTTATTGAAAGCAGTAGTTCGTTTTTTGTACATGCCAACGGCAATTCACCTTTTTTAACTTGGCAAGAAACGAATAAAGTAAGTGAAGAACCTACTAACAGCAATTTTAAATTAACTCTTGTAAAAACAAATCGCTACAGTTTTGAAGTAAAAAACACAGCTACAAATTTTACAGATGAAGTGGTAATTCGTTTTGGTGAGGATAAAGCTACCGATCGATTTGATGCTGAATTTGATGCTTACAATTTGCCTGGCAGTAGCCATGATTTATATGTGTTAGATAATAAAAACATAGCTTATTCGATTTATCATGGAAGCGAATTAAAAAATGCTTCTATTGAAAAGAGGATTATACAATTAGGCTTAGCAAATGCCGTAATGGGAACATATACATTCACTGCAAAAGAATTGAATCCATTGACATTAAACAACAAAGCAATTTTAAAAGATAATTATACCAATTCTCAAACAGAAATTACAGATAAAATGTCTTATCTCTTTAAAATTAATGCTGATTCTGCTTCTCAAAAAAACAATCGATTCAGTATCATTTTTAATCCTGAAAAAAATATCCCTTACACTCCTTTTGTATTAAATATTCAGGTTGCACCAAATCCAACAAAAGACATGATTAATTTGTACTATAACCAACCCAAAGCAGCAGAGAGTTTCATTAAAATTGTGGATGCATCAGGAAAAGAATTGTATCAAAAAAATCTTGGTACAGTATCTAATGGAAATATTTCAATCCATACTAAAAATTGGGATAGCGGTACTTATTACTTAAGTTTTATATCCGGCAAACAATCCATCGTTCGAAAAGTTATTAAAAACTAAAAAAGAGCAATCTTTCTTCTACGATTATTTCATCATTTTAAAAACCATCAATGAAAACAAAACAAATAATCCTACCTATTATTTTATTGGTAATATTTCTAACACCTTCATTATTGCGTGCACAACCTGATTTTATTAATGACACCTCAGATGTGCCTATTGACGGTGGCCTTAGCTTACTAGTAGCAGCAGGTATAGGTTACGGAGCAAAAAAATTACGTACTATCAACACCAAACAAAAAAACGGAAAGAACCCTTTTCAAAAACATTAATTTAAAAATTATTTATTTTCTTAAAAATATAATTATGAAATCTTTAAAATTATCATATTTCTTCGCCCTGCTATTTGTTGTTACAATTACCAAGGCACAAGTTGGCATTGGAGTAGGTACACCAAATGCATCTGCACAACTAGAAGTTAGTGCCACCAACAAAGGCTTTCTTCCTCCAAGAATGGATTCTGCAGCTCGTAATGGAATTGTTTCTCCTGCCATAGGACTCACAATTTACAATACATCGTCAAAAGCATTCGAATGTTTCAATGGCACAAACTGGTATTCAACAGTACATTACGTAGGAGAGAAATATGGAGGTGGGATTATATTTTATGTGTATGACAACGGACAACATGGACTAATTGCATCAACCTCTGATCAAGGAACAAATGTTCAATGGCACAATGGAATAGACAGACACACAGGATCTCAGGGGGATGGCGTCAATTCTGGTTCAATGAATACAACAATGATAGTTGCTGCACAATTATCAGATAATCCTACCGGTATTTATGCAGCAAAATTATGTGCTGAATATTCAGTTAATGACAATGGAAATACTTTTGGTGATTGGTATTTACCTTCAAAAGAAGAATTGAATCTGTTATATCTAAATCAAAATATTGTTGGGGGATTTGATGTAAGCAAAGATTACTGGAGCTCTACAGAATTTGGAAGTATTACTGCATATTATCAATTTTTTGGTACTGGTTTACAGGGAAATGACCCTAAAAGCAATTCATCTGCGAGTGTTAGAGCAATAAGAGCTTTTTAAAAATTTGTTTATATAAATATATCAAGAAAATTAAATTATTAATACCCATTCTATCAAAAATCATTAAAGCATGAAAACTCTAAACCCATTTTTACTTTCTTGCCTTGTACTTATTAGTTTAGTTACTAAGGCACAAGTTGGTATAGGAACCAATACGCCAAGCGCTTCTGCAAAACTAGATGTAACATCTACAACTAAGGGCTTTTTGCCTCCAAGAATGGACTCTGCAGCACGTAATGCAATTGCTTCTCCTGCGGCAGGCCTTACTATTTACAACACTTCTACAAATGCATTTGAATGTTATAATGGCACAAGTTGGTATTCAGCTGTACATTATGTAGGAGAAAATTATGGAGGTGGAATTGTGTTTTATACATACGATAATGGGCAACATGGTTTAGTTGCAGCTACTACCGATCAAAATTTCGGAACCCAATGGTATAACGGTGTTAACAAACTGACAGGTACTACCGGAGATGGTTTGGGTGTAGGTATTATGAATACACCTTTAATTATTGCTGCACAGATAGCAGATAATCAAACAGGTGCTTTTGCAGCAAGATCTTGCGCAAATTACTCAGTTTCAAATAATGGCGTTAATTACGGTGATTGGTATTTGCCTTCTAAATTTGAATTAAACTTGTTGTATCTGCAAAAAAATTTAGTAGGGGGATTTGCAACTGATGATGTTTATTTTAGCTCAACAGAAGTTGATAGTACAAATGTGTGGGTGCAATCATTTTTAAATGGAGCTGTTACAAGTGAGTTAAAAAATATATCTACAGGCCATGCGCGTGCAATCAGAGCATTCTAAAAAATAATTTCAGCCATATACCCCAATTAACTGTACTGGTTGTTTAGTATCATACTAAATACACCTTTGCAGTTTTTTTATGTACATACTATTTTTAATAATCAAATTGCCCTAAAGTTTTCATCAAAGGCTTGTTATTGCTACATTTGTAACATTAGATTAGCTTAGTACAATTATAACTGCTACTCTTAAAATAATTATGAAACTCTGGCAAAAAGATAATAACACACAAGCAAGTGATTGGAGTAAACAAGTAGAAAGATTTACCGTTGGTAATGATAGAAATATTGATGTGTTAATGGCAAGCTTTGACGTGCTGGGTAATATGGCACATGCGAAAATGTTAGCATCGGTAGGGTTGCTATCAAATGAAGAAGCAGATTTGTTATTCGCTGCGCTAAAAGATATTTTTACAACTACTCAAGAAGGAAATTTTGTAATTCAAGATTCTATTGAAGATGTTCACTCTCAGGTTGAATATTTACTTACCCAAAAGCTGGGTGATGCAGGAAAAAAAATTCATAGCGCCAGAAGCAGAAATGACCAGGTTTTAGTAGATGTAAAACTACTTCTACGTAATGAGATTGAATCTTTAATAAATACAATTATTCCTTTTTTTCAATTACTACAACAACAAAGCGAAACTTTTAAAAATCATTTTTTACCGGGGTATACACATTTGCAAATAGCCATGCCATCTAGCTTTGGACTATGGTTTGGTGCTTATGCCGAAAGTTTGGTGGATGATGTAATTACTTTGCAATCCGCTTTTCAAGTAGTAAATAAAAATCCATTAGGAAGTGCTGCAGGTTATGGCTCTTCATTTCCAATCAATCGTACCCTTACAACAGAGTTACTGGGTTTTTCAAATTTGAATTATAATGTAGTATATGCACAAATGGGAAGAGGGAAAGCTGAAAGAATCACTGCGCAAGCGTTGGCAAATGTTGCCGATACATTGAGTAAACTAAGTATGGACATGTGTTTGTATCTAAATCAAAATTTTGATTTTGTTTCATTTCCTGCCTCACTCACAACCGGCAGTAGCATTATGCCCCATAAAAAAAATCCGGATGTTTTTGAATTAATCAGAAGTCATTGCAATCAAATAAAAGCAATGCCTAATGAAATAATGATGATGACTACCAATTTACCCTCGGGCTATCACCGTGATTTGCAATTATTAAAAGAAAATTTATTTCCTGCGTTTACAACATTAAAAGATTGTATCAATATGGCAATATTGATGTTGAGCAATATTTCTATCAAAGAAAATATACTACAAGATGATAAATACCAATACTTATTCAGTGTAGAAGAAGTGAATAAATTGGTATTGCAAGGAGCACCATTCAGAGACGCCTACAAACAAATTGGAAATGCCATTGAAGCCAATGAATTCAAGTATTCTATAGAATTAAACCATACACATGAAGGCAGTATTGGCAACTTGTGTAATCAACAAATTAATGAAATGATGCAAAAAGCAATAAGTCAGTTTGAATTTGAAAAAATACATCAGGCATTAGAAAAATTGTTAAAATAATAATCTTCATTTTATATAAATTCAACAATTACTAATCTTCCGATTTCGGATAATCAAAGAACCAAAAATCTTTTGTAGCACTTGCAAAATCTTTCCATGTATTGGAATGAATCTTAATTGCAAAAATGCCACAAGTGGGCATATTCATTAATTTTTTATCAGTGAGTTCATTGATAAATTCTGTAATGCCTGGATTGTGTGAGAAAACAGCAATATTATTTAGTTCGTCATCTGCATGTTCAATTACTTCATAAAAATCATTTGGATTAGCATGGTATAATTCCGGTATTTGAATGATGTCTTTTTTCTTGATACCAAATTCTTCTGCAAAGTATTGTGCAGTAGTTAAAGCCCTCTTCGCAGTACTTGAAAGCAATGCATCTAATTTTATTTTTTTTGCTGACAGTTTTTTAGCCATTTTAGGTGCATCTTTCTTTCCACGTTCATTTAGCGGTCTGTCAAAATCTTTCATTGTTGCGCTATCCCAACTACTTTTTGCATGTCTGATAAGTAACAACTGTTTCATTAATTAAGAAAAAAAATAAAAAAAATTGGTTTAATATCCTCTTACATTTTTACCATCCATATAATTAATAAATGCTTTGTTGCAAACCTTGTTGCCACCAGGCGTTGGATAATTTCCGGTAAAATACCAGTCACCTGTATTGGTAGGACAACTATCGTGTAAATCTTCAATTGTTTGATAAATAACCTGCACAGGAATTGTTATATCCGTAGGAGTAATGAGTTGTGCTATTTTATCCGAAATTTCTTGTGTTGTAAATGGCTTGTAAATCTGTCTTACCAAGTTTTCAGTATGTAATTGATTGTTGCGTTGCAGCTCCTTTATTTTATCTAGAGTTTCTTTAAGGATGTGTTCCATTCCTTTGTCTTTCAACAAAGCTACTGCGGCTTTAAATGCAATAAAATCGCCCATTTTACTCATGTCTATCCCATAACAATCAGGGTAGCGAATTTGTGGGGCAGATGAAACAACAATAATATTTTTGGGGTGTAATCTTGCCAGCATTCGTATAATACTTTCTTTAAGTGTTGTACCCCTTACAATGCTGTCATCTATTACTACCAGTGTATCTTCATGTTTTCTTACGGTACCATAAGTAACATCATATACATGCTGTACCATTTCATTTCTATTCGCATCTTCTGTAATAAATGTTCTTAATTTAACATCTTTAATAGCAATTTTTTCCTGGCGAATTTTTCGATTCACCATCTCTTCCAATTTATCTTCTGTAAAGTTGCCGTTCCAACTTAAAATTCTCTCAACTTTTATTTTGTTTAGATATTCTTCCATGCCTTTTACCAAACCATAAAATGCAACTTCGGCAGTATTTGGAATGTAGGAAAAAATGGTGTTTTTCAAATCGTACTGAATATTATCTAAAACAGTTTTGCTTAAATGATGTCCTAATGAAATTCTTTCTCTATATATTTTTTCATCGCTTCCTCTGCTGAAATATATTCTTTCAAAACTACATGCACGTCGGTCTTTGGGTGCTAAAATTTGTTCAATTGCATAGTTGCCTTTATCATCTAAAATAATTGAATTTCCAGGCATTAATTCCAGTACTTCATTTTCACCTACATTAAATGTTGTTCTTATTGCAGCTCTTTCACTTGCAGCAACAATAAATTCATCATTAATAAAATAATAAGCAGGTCTTATTCCATTGGCATCACGCATTACAAAACTGAATCCATTTCCTATCAATCCGCCTATGGTAAAACCGCCATCAAAAAGAATTGTAGCTTTTTTTAGTGCATTGGCAATGGTGGCATTGTTTGGATTTGTTTCATCTTCCTTCACTAAAAAATAATGAATTGTTTCCATCATTGCAGCCAAGTCGCTTTGCTTTTGAAACTCACCGGGATTGATATTGAGCAAATCATACAACTCATCAGTATTGACTAAATTAAAGTTTCCCGCAAGTGCTAAATTTCTGCCGGGTTGTATATCTCGTTTTACAAACGGATGACAAAATTCTACATTATTTTTTCCTTGCGTTCCGTAACGCAAATGCCCTAATAATAATTCTCCCAACATAGGTAAATGACCTTTGAATAAACCGGGAAATGTGGTAATATCTTTTTGATATTTTTCAAGCTCTTTTACTTCTTCACCAATTTTAAAAAAAATATCTGCAATTGGTTGTGAGGCGTTGCTGCGTATACGATGCATGAAAGGATAACCGGGTTCTACATTTAATTTCACAGCTGCAACACCTGCACCATCCTGACCACGATTGTGTTGTTTTTCCATCAGCAAATACAACTTGCTTAAGCCATAAGTTGCTGTTCCATATTTCTGGAGATAATACGAGAAAGGTTTTCTTAATCGAATGTATGCTAATCCACATTCATGTTTAATTGCATCGCTCATAGGTAATACTTAAAAAGAAAGTGGCGAAGTTACAACTCCGCCACTTTTATCTACGTTAAATATCTTTTGTGTGAATACTTTCAGCTAGCCAAATAAATTCGTGTATAAATAAATCTGTTGCTTTTCTGAAACTTTCATCCAATAAATTTCCTTCGGCATCAAATTTTTTATCAATTGTTGGTGTAATTAGCAATTGTGGAGAGGCAATTCCAAACAATGCTGGAACTAATAATAAAGCCTGTTGTGAACTTCTTGAGCCTCCTAGTGCACCAACGCTTGCAGTTGCTATACCAAATGCTTTTCGACTTTGTTTAGGGAAATGATCTAATAAATTTTGTAATGCAGGAGTATAGCTGCCATTGTATTCGGGAGTTACAATAATAAACGCATTTGCAGCAAACATTTTTTCTGCCAGTGGTTTAAATTTATCTGGAGTTGCTGCAACAGTGCTAAAAACATTATTGAGCAAACCTAAGTCCCAATCTCTTACATCAATCATTCCAATATTATGAGCAGTTTTTTGCTTTAATTCTTTCTGTAAAAACAATGCCAATCGGTGTGTAACACTTGCTGTTCTTGGACTTCCACTGATAATTTCAATATTCATAATTTTTCGATGCTTTATGTTTTTATACAACAATTACTTTTTTATAAAGTTGACTTTAATTTTTATGCTTCAATTAAAACGCCCATTTTACCTTGTTGGTAATCTTTAAATGCCTCCATAATTTCAGTCTGGGTATTCATTACAAACGGACCATGACTTGCAATTGGCTCATTAATCAAAGCTCCGCTGCCAACAAATAACATCGTATCATGCAATGCTTCAATGGTAAAAGTCGTACCATCATGGTTCATTAAAGCCATTTGTTTAGTGCTTAATTTTTCTTGTTGATTTATAGTAATTACACCTTTTAAAACATAGACCAAAGTATTGTGGCTATTATTAAAGTTGAATGTATAAGTACCGCCTGTTTGCATTTCAACCATTGCAGTTGTTACATCGGTGAATGTTGGGATAATGCCTTTTGTTCCATTAACATCTCCCGCCGGAATACGAATAGTTGTTAATCCATCTTCCGAAATAATAGTTGGTGTTTGTGCTGGAGTTGCAGGATAATATTTAGGCTGATCCATTTTATGAGCTGCAGGTGTATTTACCCAAACTTGCAGTAATTCTTGTTCGCCGCCATGATCAAAAATATCATCAGGCACTCTTTCGCTGTGAATGATGCCCATTCCGGCACTTGTCCATTGTGTGCCGCCTGCATAAACTTTATGATTGTTGCCTCTGCTGTCTTGGTGATGAACACCACCACGATAAATAAAACTCACCGCAGAGAATCCTCTGTGCGGATGTGGTCCAACACCTTGCTGACTAATCGGAATATTCATATCTCCAATTGCTATACCATGATGGAAAACTAAAAACGGGTTAAAGAAATCTCCATTGTGTGGTAATAATTCCTGAACCTGAATACTGCCAACATTGATAGATCTTCCAGTAATTATTTTTTGAACTGTTTTCATGATAATTTTTTAATTATAAATGCATGGGAATTTCCATTAATAAAAGTTCAGCATCAGTATCTGCTTTTATATTTAAGTTTTCACTTTCTGTAATACCCAAACCATCTCTTTCATTGATAGAAATACCATTAATGGTTACATCTCCTTTGATTACAAAAGCATACACTCCATTTTTTAATTGATGTAATTGATATGTGATTTCAAAATTTTGTTTTAGATTTCCTAATGTAAACCATGCATCCTGATTAACCCAAACTGCATCAGCATTATCCGGTGCAACTACTGTGGTCAATTGATTTACTCTTTCTTCCGGTTTGAAAGTTTTTTGATCGTAACGTGGTTCAATATTTTTAATTTTTGGAAAAATCCAAATTTGTAAAAATTTTACTTCTTTGTCTTTGTTGGCATTCATTTCGCTATGTGCAATTCCTGTGCCTGCGCTCATAATTTGCACATCGCCTTGTTGTATAATTTTATCTCTGCCGGTGCTGTCTTGGTGGTGCAAATCGCCCGATAAAGGAATAGAAATAATTTCCATATTATCATGTGGATGTTTGCCAAAACCCATTCCTGCTGCAACAGTATCATCATTCAAAACCCTCAATACGCCAAAATGATTTCTTGTTTCATTATGATATCCTGCAAAACTGAAAGTGTGGTAACTATTTAGCCATCCATGATTTGCATGACCCCTTGAAGCTGCTTTGTGTATTATTGTTTTCATTATCGCTTGTGTTTATTCGGTGTATATACATGTATTATGTTAAAAAAAATCAAATTTCTTTTTGCCTTACTTTCTCCAATAAGTTATTTAAAGTTACCGCTTCTTCATTGCTTAATGTGATGGTATCACCCAGCATTTGTGACATTTTAATTGTAGATGAGGCAAGAATTTCAATGCCGATTTGTGTAAGTTGAATCACAGTTTGTCTTGCATCTGTTGCCCCTTGTGTACGGGTAACCAATTTTTTCTCTTCTAATCTGTCTATGATTCTTGGTACGTTAGAGTTTTTTTCAATCATGCGGCAGGCAATATCCTTGACGCACATTTCATTGGGATGTTTGCCTTTGAGAATTCGCAATACATTATATTGTTCATGCGTTAATCCAAACTCTTTTAAAATAGAACAAGCAGTTGTTTTAAACCACCATGCAGTGTATAAAATATTTATGCCGGCTTTTTGTA
>CANGTN010000022.1 GCA_947456805.1 Chitinophagaceae bacterium
ATTAAAAAAACTTGGCAAAAAATATTTGGGATCTCTGCCGATATGAATATTAGAAAATTTGCTTAACCCATAATGGTTTGAAAATTCAATCAAGTCCTCCATTTTTTTGTAGGCTACCAAAATTATCGTTGCCGATTGTAAATATTGCATACTATCCAACATATCCTTTGTTTGAATTTGACAATGGCTGCAATCCGGGCTGAAATACATAATGATTAATGGCTTTTCGGCAGGTAAACTATCTTTTGTAAAATTTGTACCATTGGTTTGTACAATCTTAAATGCCGGAATAAATGGGGACTTTAAATACTGGGGAATAGTGTCTGTATCTTTTTGAGCAAATGCAATTGTGGTAACTAAAATGAGTGTAGAAAATAAGAAGTATTTTTTCATTTAGTGAAATTAAAGAAATACGGTGATTTGTAAATGCTAAACACCGCTGTATGTTTTGTAAAATGCAACCCTTACTTTTGCCATCTTAAATAAAAAAAATATGGCAACAACATCCGACATCAGCCGTGGTATGATTTTAAAACTCGATGGTAGTTTATACAGTGTAGTAGAATTTGGTGAAAACAAAACAGCTCGTGCAGCTGCTAAAGTTTGGGCTAAATTAAAAGGCGTGGATAATAAACGAAGCATTGAAAAAACTTGGAATAGTGGTGAAACTGTTTATCCTGTTCGTGTAGAGAAAAAAGCTTTTCAATATTTATACAAGGATGAAAGTGGTTACAACTTAATGAACAATGAAACTTTTGAGCAGATTGCATTGGCTGAAGAAATGATTGATGCACCTCAGTTTTTAAAAGATGGTGGTGAAGTGTTTGTATTCATTAATACAGAGACTGAACAACCAATTGGTGCTGAATTACCTGAAAAAATTGTCGTTACGATTACTTATTGCGAGCCAGGTGTTCGTGGTGATACAGCTACACGTGCTACAAAACCTGCAACTATCGATACAGGAGCTACCGTAAATGTTCCTTTATTTGTAGAAGAAGGAGAAATGATCAGAATAAATACAAAGTCTGGAGATTATGTAGAAAGAGTAAAAGCATAATATCATTTTATTGAATATAAAACCTGCTTCTATCGGCAGGTTTTTTTTATGCATTTTTCACAATTGAAGCTCACATTTTGAAAATTGACCTAATCTCCGAATTTTAATAAAATCGACGGTTTTTCTTTAAAAAAAGCCATTTTTTAATAAAATATTGTCGTTTTTATCATTTTTTGCCTACTTTGCCGCCCTTAACTAAAAATAAAAAAGGTTAGGTTTTTGAGAAACTTATTTACTTAATCAACAATAAAATTTGTACAATGGATTTAAAACAAATTCACGAACTAATTAAAATCGTAAACAAAAGTAATATCGGCGAAATCAGTATCGAAGACAAAGATGGTAAAGTTACCATCAAGCAAAAAGAAGAACAAGTAGTGACTGTTGCGGCAGCTCCTCAAGTATATAATGTGCCTGCACCTGCAGCTTCAGCACCAACTCCTGTAGTTACTGCTCCAGTTTCTGCTGCTCCAGCTGCTTCTCCTGCAGTAGTTGCAGATAATTATATTACCATCAAAAGTCCTATGATTGGTACTTTTTACCGTAAATCAGGTCCTGATAAACCACCATTTGCGGAAATAGGTACAGAAGTTGAACCTGGAAAAGTGGTATGTATTATTGAAGCGATGAAGTTGTTTAATGAAATTGAAAGTGAAATTAAAGGACGAGTAGTGAAAGTATTGGTAGAAGATGCAAGTCCGGTTGAATATGACCAACCATTATTCTTGGTTGATCCTGCGTAAAAATCAATTATCGAACGAATTGGTATTTCAATGATTTCGTTTGATACGTTATTGAACATTCGCTGATTCATTCATTCGTTCATTTTAAATTCAAAAAATGTTTAAAAAAATATTAATAGCCAATCGTGGCGAAATAGCACTTCGCATTATTCGTACATGCCGTGAAATGGGAATCAAAACTGTTGCAGTATACAGCACAGCCGATAAAGATAGTTTGCATGTTCGCTTTGCAGATGAAGCCGTATGCATTGGTAAGCCAGCAAGCACAGATAGTTATTTAAATATACAAAGAATTATGTCTGCCGCAGAAATTACTAACGCAGATGCAATTCACCCCGGGTATGGTTTTTTAGCCGAGAATGCAAAATTTTCTCAAATATGTGCCGATCATGGTATTAAGTTTATTGGTCCAACACCCGATATGATTAATAAAATGGGTGATAAAATTACTGCCAAAGAAACCATGATCAAAGCCGGCGTTCCTGTTGTTCCGGGTAGTGGCGGTTTATTGGAAAGTGTTGAACAGGCAAAAGACTTAGCAAAAAATGTAGTTGGTTATCCAGTAATATTAAAAGCAACTGCAGGTGGTGGTGGTAAAGGAATGCGTGTTGTTTGGAGTGAATCAGAATTAGAAAAAGCATATGATAATGCCAAAGCAGAAGCGGCTGCTTCTTTCAAAAATGATGGCATTTACATGGAAAAATTTGTTGAAGAACCTAGGCATATAGAAATTCAAGTGGCTGGTGACCAATATGGAAATGTTTGTCATATGAGCGAAAGAGATTGTAGTATTCAACGTAGACATCAAAAATTGGTGGAAGAATCTCCTTCACCTTTTATGACACCCGAATTGCGTAAAGCAATGGGTGAAGCTGCCATTAAAGCTGCATCTGCAATAAACTATGAAAGTGTTGGTACCATTGAGTTTTTGGTAGATAAAAATAGAAACTTTTACTTCATGGAAATGAATACTCGTATTCAGGTAGAACATTGTGTAACAGAAGAAGTAATCAATTTTGATTTGATAAAAGAACAAATTAAAATTGCCATGGGTGAAAAAATTTCCGGTAAAAATTATGAACCCATCATGCATGCAATAGAATGCAGAATTAATGCCGAAGATCCATACAATGATTTTCGTCCTTCACCCGGAAAAATTACTGTATTGCATACACCTGGCGGACATGGTGTTCGGGTAGATAGTCATGTATATGCAGGTTATGTCATTCCTCCTTACTATGATAGTATGATTGGTAAATTAATCACTATTGCTCGTACAAGAGAAGAAGCAATTGATACCATGTACAGAGCCTTAAGCGAATATGTTATAGAAGGAATTAAAACAACCATTCCTTTTCATTTACAACTCATGCAAAATGAGGATTTCAGAAAAGGAAACTTTACAACTAAATTCCTGGAAACCTTTACAATGAAATAATAAAAAATCCTGCTATATGCAGGATTTTTTATTGGCTTCAACTATTTCAAAATCATTTTTATAAAGTGAAATAATCTGCCACCCTTGCTCTGAAAGCCTCAGGCATTGTGGTTTTCTCTTTTGTAGCAGCATTGATAAAATACAAAACTACTTTCCCAATTGTCAACAATTTTTCCGATTCATTGTACACTTCCTGATGAAATTCAATTCTGTGATCTTCAGGCAATTCTTTTAATGTTGTTTTGATGGTGAGTAAATCATCATAATGTGCCGGACGTAAAAATTTTGTTTGTAATTCAACAATTGGCATGATAACACCCATCGCCTCGAGTTCCTTGTATGTAAAACCCAATTGTCTGATACTTTCTGCTCTGCCTACTTCAAAATATTGTGCATAATTGCCATGATAAACAACATTCATTTGGTCCGTTTCTGCGTATCTAACCCTTATTTGTGTGCTACTCGTATACATCCTTTTTTCAACTAAAGGTAAATGATAATGAATTCTTCAAGATTTTTTTTATAAATCTTTCTTTTAATCATTTCAATCAACAACGATAAATATTTTCTAAAAGAAATCTTTTGTATCAAATATGTGAATAGTTGTGAGATTTTTTAATAATTGAAAATCTTTATCCACAAAACAACTATCATCAATATAATAGTAAATGGCTTTTGTAGTTTTAATAAAAGATTTTGCGTTTTGTTATGATATAAATCTTAAATCTTTGTTTATAAATGTATATCCAAACTATATGAATCAACTTAAAAAATCATTTGCGGCATTGGTCTTTTTTTTAGTTGCGATACAATCTATTGCACAAAATACCAAAATACAAAGTGATGCAGATTATGATTTTAAATTAGCCAAAAGTTATTGGCAAAAAGAACAATTTAGTCTTGCATATACTATTTTTAAAAGACTTTATTCCGAAGGGACGAATAGTGAAAATTTTCCTACAATAATTTTACTTGAAAGTAAATACTACACTATTTTTTGTGGGTTGAAATTGAATGATCCGTCTGCAGAGGCATTGGCGATTGATTTTATTAATTTAGAACACAATGCTCCACGCGTGGAAATGATGAGTTTTCAACTTGCTGAATATTATTACAGACAAAAGAAGTTTTGGGAAGCAAATACTTATTATGCAAAATCAAAAATTCAAAACTTAAGCAATCGTGAAATTGCGGATATGAAGTTTCATCAAGCTTATGTATACTTTACCTTACAACAATTCGATAAAGCAAAACCATTATTTAATTCAATCAAGCAATTGCAAAATGATCCAAATGAAATGGATGCTCATTATTATTTTGGGTTTATATCTTTCTATGAAAAAAATTATCAACAAGCACTTGAAAGTTTTAAAATAGTAGAGTCAAACCCAAGCTACCAAAGCATTGTGCCGTTTTATATTTCTGAAATTTATTACTTCAATGGTGAAAAACAGAAAGCGATTGACTACGCAGAAAATGCAATTAAGAAGGGTGGTCAGTACTATGATTTGCAATTAAGACAATTGGTTGGTCATGCTTATTTTGAAAAAAGAAAATTCAAAGAAGCATTGCCTTATTTAGAAACATTTGTCAACAAAAATGAAAAAGTTCGTCGTGAGGATTTGTATGAATTAAGTTTTTGTTACTATGAAACAAAGAGCTGGGAAAATGCAATTAAAGGCTTGAAACAGTTGGGTGGCAAGGAAGATTCATTAGCACAAAACAGTATGTATTTACTGGCAGATGCTTATTTAAAAGTGAATGACAAACCCAATGCAAGAAATGCTTTTTTATTTTGTGCAAGCAATAGCAGTAACGCTGTGCAAAAAGAAATATCTCAGTTTAGTTATGCAAAGTTGAGTTATGAATTAGGCTTCATGGATATTGCATTGAGAGAGGTACAAAATTTTTTAAGTGAATATTCAAAGTCAAAATTTATACAAGATGCAAAAGAATTGCTGGTAAGTGTTTTGGCAAATACAAGCAACTATAAAGAAGCTTTGGCATTGTTTGATAGTTTGCCGCAACAAAGCGACAACATCAAAAAAGTATATCCCAAAATATTATACGGAAGGGCAGTAGAACTCATCAATGATCAGCAAATTGACAAAGCAGATGAAATATTTATTCGCTTAATGCAGGTTCCTTACAATAGTCAGCAAATGCAATTTGTGTTTTTTTGGAAAGGAGAAATTGCCTACAGAAATGGAAAAACCGAAGAAGCATTGGACTATTTTACAAAATACTTACGTGATGCAAAAACGAATGGCGAAGTAAATCCTTCAAATGCCAGGTACAATGCAGGTTACTGCGAATTGAAAAGTGAAAATTATAAAAATGCATTGGGCTTTTTTCAGCAAGTATCCAATAACATTAATAGCAGTTCAACTAATATTCAACAAGATGCTTATTTACGTACAGCAGACTGTTATTATATGCTTAAAGATTTTAAGCAATCAACTATTATGTATGATAAAGTTATTGAGTTGAATTTAGTACAAGCTGATTATGCATTATATCAAAAAGCAATCATCAATGGTGCAAATAATAAACTGAATGAAAAAATAAATTTACTTCAAGGTTTATCTCAGCGCTATCCCAAATCATTATTTATTCCAGATGCTAACTTAGAAATTGGGAATACTTATTTAGCAGAGGAAAAATGGCAGGAAGCTATTCCTTACTTGGAAAAAATCATAAAGGATAACAGGGGTAATTCTTTGCATCCGGTTGCATATTTAAAAATAGGAATTGCCAATTTTAATTTGGATAAAAATGACGAATCATTGGCTGCTTTTAAAAGTTTGGTAACCAATTTCCCCAACTCATCTGAAAGTGATGATGCCGTTGAATATATCCGAAAAATTTTTGTTGAAAACCAGAAGCCCGGAGAGTTCATTGCATTTATGAAACAAAACGGTAAACCAATTTCATACAACGAAGAAGATTCATTGACTTTTAAATCTGCTATGTTGCGATATGAAGTAAAAGATTATACAGCAGCTAAAATTGGTTTTGCAGAATACATATCAAAGTTTGCAGAAGGAAGATATTTTCTTGAAGCCAACTATTTTACTGCCGAAATAAATATTGCAAGTAAAGATTTTAATGCCGCATTGCCTTTCTACAATGCAGTAGCAGCAAAGGCTCCGAATCGTTATGCTGAAAGAAGTACATTACAAAGTGCTCGTATTTATTATTTCGATTTAAAATCTTTTGGCGAAGCTGAAAAATATTACACGCAATTAAAATCATTATCAACACAACAGGAAAATAAATTAGAAGCAATGCGTGGCTTACTGAGATGTCAGTACAAACAACAAAAATTTGTTGAAGCAGCTGCCAATGCACAAGAGTTATTGCAGGAAAAAGTAATTGCTGCCGATGATAAAATGATGGCAACCATGGTATTGGCAAAAAGCAATCAACTTACCAATAAACTTCCTGAAGCACTTGCAAGTTATAAAGCTGTGATTGAAATCAGTAAATCTGAATTTAGTGCAGAGGCACAGTTTAGAATTGCTGAAATATTGTTGCAACAAAACAAATTACCTGAGGCTGAGAAAGCAGGGTTTGAAGTTATAAAAAGATATGGTTCTTATGAATATTGGGTTACGAGAAGCTATATTCTTTTAGGTGATGTTTATGCAACACAAAAAGATTATTTCAATGCAGAGGCAACGTATAAAAGTGTAGTAGAAAATACCACAATTATTGAGTTAAAGAAGATGGCAGAAAATAAAGTAGCTGCAATAATTGCAGAAAAAAATAAAATAAATAAAGTTGAACAAACTGAACAATAATAAACGTTACAGCATGAATAATATACATAAAATATTACTGCTTTCAATTTTTGGAATGCTTTCATTTATGCAGGTTGATGCACAAAAAAAGGGTACGAAAAAAAAGCAATCAACTGCAGCTAAAAAGACAACCAAGAAAAAGAAACCGAGCAAGAAAAAAACGACAGTTGCTGCTTCTAAAAATGGAAATACTTCTAAAGCTTCAAAAACTATAGAAAAACCTTCTGCAGAAGTTGTAAATACGAAAGTAGAAATTGATACAACCAAAAAAGATGTAGTTGTGTTGTATGCTGCATTTAAACCCAATTTGCGTAATGCTGCAAAAATTAATTTTATCGCAGCTACACCGGTTTTTGATACTTCAAAAGTGCCGCTTACGTATGTTGTTCCTTCACAAAATTTATTTTTTTCATACCAGCCGGTAACAATCAAACCTTTGTCATTGTATATTGATAGCAGCATAAAATGGACAAGAAACGGTTATGTTAAACTAGGTTTGGGAAATTACTCAACTCCTTATGCAGAGGCTGCTATGAGTTTTGGTAATGGTAAAAATTCCATTACCAATATTTTTGCAAAACATATTTCATCAATAGGAAATATTGCATTTCAGCAATTTGCTAAAACAGATGTTGCTTTAACCGGATTGTACACCAATAAACATAATTCGGAGTGGAGTACTAATTTTTTTTACAATAATAATGTTCAATATCAATACGGGTTTGAACCTACAAGTTTACCATACACAAAAGATCAACTGCAACAAAATTTTTCTACTATTGGTTTGAAAGCAGGGTATAGAAATAAGATGGAAAACAGGTTTGGAATTACTTATCATCCAACCATTGACTTTGGTTATTTCTTTGATGGAAAAAATGCAAAAGAAACCAATCTTGTTGCAACAATTCCTGTTAATAAAAAAATTACAAAATTGTTGGCTTTTGATGTTTCAGCAACTGCAAATGTTACCAATTGCCAAACACCAGCAAATACAATAAAAAATAATTTGTTTTATGTTAATCCAACCATACAATTTATAACGCCAAATTTCAAACTGAACCTTGGCATTCAGCCTTCATGGGATAATCAAATTTATTCAGTATTACCGAATATTACAGCTGAATCAAGATTGGGTAGTGAAAAGTTAATTTTGAAAGCCGGATGGGTAGGTTCAATTCAAAAAAATAATTATCAATACCTAGCTTCTGTAAACCCATGGTTGGCACAGCCTATTTCATTTACCAATACCCAAAAAAATGAAATTTATGCCGGCATCAAAGGATCATTCGGAAGTCATTTTGTGTACAATACCCAATTGTCTTTATTGAAATTGAAAGGACAACCTTTGTTTACAAATGATTTAATAGATGGTAAGTCATTTGTTACTTTATACGATGAAAATTTACAGTTGTTGAAAATTCATGCAGAGGTTGGTTATTCAGTTCAGGAGAATTTTTCTTTTATTGCTGCTGTTACGTATAATCAATTTACAAAAACAACTTTCGATAAAGCATATGGAATGCTTCCATTGGAAGTAACAGGAACATTGAAATGGAAGCTGTTAAAAGATCTATTTTTTAATGCAGATTTATTCTTCTGGGATGGTGCTCAATACAGAAATAAATCACTGGCATCTCAGAAATTAAAACCTGCAATTGATTTAAACGCAGCATTAGAATATCGTTTAACTAATAAATTCAATCTTTGGTTGCAAATCAATAATGTATTAAATAATAATTACCAGCGTTGGAGTCAATATCAGGTGTTGGGTTTCAATGTAATTGCAGGAGTTGTATATTCGTTTAGTAAATAATTATTCATGCAATCACTTATTCATAAATATTTTGTACTGCACCATCAAATTGTACTGCCCGGAATTGGTAGTTTGCAAATCATTCCTCAAATAGCATCAATTGATGATGGAAATAAATTGCATGCACCTGTAAACAATTTTGTTTTCAATTCAGAAGCTACATTGCTTGCCGACAAAACATTTTATGATTTTTTAGCTAAAGAATTGGAAGTTGAACAAATTGAAGCAATCAAAAAATTTCATGAATACATTTATGAAATTAAAGCAACAGCCTCTGAAGATAATTCGATACAATTCAACGGAATAGGATCAATTTCAAAACAGTCAGATGGAACTTTTGTTTTTCAGCAAGAAAAAAGTGCATTCAATTTTTTCCCCGTTATACAACTTCCTGAAAAACCCAAAAATTCAGCTAATAATGAACTAGCAGATGCTGCAATTTCTGACACCTCAGAAAGTCAACATGACAAGTGGTGGATTTATGCTATTGTACTTGCAGTGGTTGCATTTGCTGCCATTCTAATAAAACTCAATATTGCTTAATTAAAATATTTTTCGTTCATACAATGCAAATGATTTCATGTTTGCATTGACGTTTTTAATGTTGCTACCTATGGATAATAGAATTGAATTTATGCAAACTGCAATTGAACTTTCTTACGAAGGAATGTTGAATAATGATGGTGGTCCTTTTGGTTGTGTGATTGTAAAAGATGGCATTGAGGTTGGAAGAGGTTGGAATAAAGTTACCAGCACAAACGATCCTACAGCACATGCGGAAATTATTGCCATCAGAGATGCTTGCAAAAATTTACAAACACATCAGTTAGAGGGTTGTGAAATTTATACTTCCTGTGAGCCATGCCCCATGTGTATGGGTGCAATCTATTGGGCGAGACCATCAAAAGTATATTTTGCCAATACAAGATTAGATGCTGCTGCTATTGGATTTGATGATTCATTGATATACAATGAGCTAACTTTATCTTTGCCCGAACGAAAACTTTCGATGGAACTTTTATTTCATCCAGATGCACCAAAAGTTTTTGAAGCTTGGAAAACAAAAGTTGATAAGATTAAATATTAAATGGGTTCTTTAAAATTAAAAATAAAATATGAGTACACTCTTACAACAACTAAACGAAACAGTAGCTTTTATACAATCTAAAGTAACGACAACTGCAACTACCGGAATTATTTTAGGCAGCGGATTAGGCAATCTTGCGCAGGAAATAAATGTGGAAGTGGCAATACCTTATGCTGAAATTCCAAACTTTCCTGTAAGTACAGTAGAAGGACATGGAGGTAAATTATTGATAGGAGAATTAGGCAATCAAAAAGTAATTGTAATGAGCGGTCGTTTTCATTTTTATGAGGGCTACTCTGCAGAACAAGTGATATTTCCAATCAGGGTATTGAAATTATTGGGGGTACAAACTTTATTGTTGTCTAATGCAGCAGGTGCAGTTAATCCAAATTATAAAGTGGGAGATTTAATGATAATCGAAGATCATATCAGTTTCTTTACTGTAAATCCATTGATGGGTAAAAATGAATCTTCATTAGGCACTCGCTTTCCTGATATGAGCGAACCTTATTCAAAAGCATTGATTAATTCCGCTACTGCTATTGCAGCTGCAAATAATATACATGTTCACAAAGGTGTTTATACGGCAGTTACAGGCCCTACATTTGAAACCCATGCTGAATATCGTTTAATCAAAACAATTGGTAGCGATGTAGTAGGAATGAGCACTGTGCAAGAAACAATTGCTGCTTGTCATTGCGGTATGAAAGTGTTCGCAGTAAGTGTTGTTACCGATTTAGGAATCAGAGAAGACAACAATACCATCACACATGAAGAAGTATTATTGGCAGCAAAAGAAGCCGAACCAAAGCTGACTTTATTGTTCAAAGAATTACTTCAAGTTATATAATTTGAATAAGTATACTTTCAATTTTCAGGTTTCTTTTTCTGTCATTCACAGCTTATCATTTATTTTGCAGCTATGAAGCTATCTGTAGTGTTTAAACTGGGATGTTGTTTGTTGGTTGCAATTGTTTTGCACCTTCAATCTATAGCACAAAATACAAGATCGCTGACGAAAGATAATTCAGTAAGGACAGAAGGTGGAATGCAAGTTTCAAATTTCGATTCACAAGGCCGACCTATTGGCAACAGAGCTAGCACAGGTAATGATTCTTTGCAAAAAAGAGATCAATTTGCCGATTCTATTACCATTTATTTTCGCTATTTTGATTCTTCCAGAAATCGTTTTTTAGATTCGAATGTAAATGACTTTGCTAAGAGGTTTGCACAACCATATTGGTATATAAATTTAGGCAATTATGGCACTGCTTCAAAATCATTGCTTTTTCGCCCAATACTGAAAGCAGGATGGGATGCGGGTTTTCATCAATTTGATGTGTATAATTTTTCAATAGAGGATACTCGCTTTTTTCAAACGACAAGACCTTACACCGAGCTTGCATACATACTTGGAAGTAAATCGGAGCAAACGATTAATTTCTTACACACACAAAATAAAAAATCAAATCTCAATTTTGCTTTCGAATATCGTTTTATCAATTCTCCTGGAAGTTTTAAAAACCAAAATAGCAATCACAACAATATTCGTTTCAATCTTTCTTATCAAACACCCAACAAGCGTTACGGTGCTTATTTAATTTGGGTTTCCAATAAAAATATTTCTTCTGAAAATGGCGGACTAAGAGATGCAGCAAAATTAGATAGCCTTTCTTTAAACAATCCGTATGAATTGGAAACAAGATTGGGCGCTTCGGGTTCGTTCTCTCAAAATCCATTCAATACTAAGATTTCAACTGGTAATCAATACAAAAATAACAACATACTTTACAGGCATTATTATGACTTTGGAAAACGAGATTCAATTGTTACAGATTCTTCAACCATTCAATTGTTTTACCCTCGTTTAAGATTTCAACATACTTTCAAACTCAATAATTATGATTATACTTTTATAGACAATAATGTTGTAGATAGTAATTATAGAAAATATTTTGGTTTCCAATTAAATAGCACTTCACAAAAAAATTTATTCCAAAATAAATGGGCTGTAATTACCAATGAACTTTCCATCATTACTTTTCCGGAGAAAAACAATTTAAGACAGTTTTTAAAATTAGGAGCCGTTGTACAAAATATCACAGGCACTCAAGGGACATTTAGTAGCAAGGATTACAACCTATATTTTACAGGTGAATACAGAAACAGAACACGCAATCAAATTTGGGATATTGAGGCATCGGGGAGTGTATATGTCAATGGTTTAAATGCAGGTAATTACGAAGTTTTAGTTTCTCTAAAACGCTTGCTGAGCAAGCAGATTGGTTTTTTAGAACTAGGTTTTCAAAATGTAAATAAAACACCTTCCTTGATCTATAATTCAAATAATAATTTTTTGGTTGTCAATAACGGAATGAATAAAAACGAAAATACCATCAGGCTTTTTGCAGGTTATGAAAATCCAAAACAAGATTTTAAATTAAGCGGTGAATATTATCTCTTAAATAATTTTACCTATTTTGATAGTTTTTTCCAAGCCAAACAATCAGCCCAATTATTCAATGTGCTACATATTGCTGCAGAGAAAAAATTTAAAATAGCAAAACATTTTAATTGGTACACTGAAGTGCATTTGCAACAAACAACATCCAATGCGCCTGTCAATATTCCGTTTATTTTAACCCGAAACAGAATTGCATTTGAAGGTAATTTTTATACCAATCTTTTTTTAAGTACGGGTCTTGAAATTAAATATTATACTAATTACAAAGCTGATAATTATTCGCCTTTTACAGGGCAATTCTTTTACCAAAATTCTTTCACAACTGCCAATCGTCCCCAGGTTGATGCATTCATGCATTTCCGTATCAAAAGTTTTAAAGCTTATGTACGTCTAGAAAATATGAATACACTGATTGGCGGAAAAGGCAAATACAATTTTAATGCATTTCAATATGCTGCCAATGCGCTATGGTTCAGAACCGGCATTTATTGGAATTTTGTTAATTAATGGTAAAAAATCAAAAAAAATCAGCGTCTCAGTTACTATAATTAAATAATGATTACTTTTGATTTCTAATGAAAAAATTAATCGTTGCCTTTATCGCAATTCTTTATTTCACTGTAAGCAGTGGGGTAGTGGTTAATTTACATTATTGCATGGGAAAATTAAGCAGCACCAAAATTGATGTACTTGCCAAAAATTTATGTGGTTGCAAAACGAAGAAGTCGGGAGGCTGTTGTAAAACAACCCATAAATTACTCAAAATAGAAGACAGCCATAAATTTTCTGTAAACGATTATTCATTTCATACGCCTGTAATTGTTCCAATGATTCATTCTATTGCATCACAGGATTTTTTACAAAATATTGAAACAAAAAAAATCACTTACGCTAATGCTCCGCCGGAATTTCACCGACAAGATATTTATCTGCACAACTGTGTTTTTTTAATTTAAACAATTTCTATTCTATAGCTCATTTTTTCTGAGCCTAACTCTTTCGCTTTGCTCAACTGTAGTGGCGTCGCACACTTCAACAGCAGCAAAGGTTTCAGCAATTCAATTATTTATTCAATCATTATACTCTAGAAAATTGAGTGTACAAAAAACAATCATTATGAAAAAGCAATTAACAATGGTATTAACTTTTTTATTCATCACAATTTTTTCATTTGCACAAACAAAAGACAGCACTACTATCGAAAAAATAAAAGTTTGGGGTAACTGTGATATGTGCAAAACCAAAATTGAAAAAGCAGCAAAAGCAGCAGGGGCAGCAACTGCAGACTGGAATGAAGAAAGCAAAATTCTAAACGTAACTTATTTAGCAAGCAAAAGCAACAATAAAAAAATTCAACTAAAAGTTGCGGATGCAGGTTATGATACCCAAGATTTAAGAGCTTCAGATGCAGCTTACAACAAATTACCGGGTTGTTGCAAATACGATAGAAAGCCTCAACTATAATTTGTTACTGAGGCTGGTATTTTTTGTGGTGATAAGTTTATCGGAATAAGATTATTCAAAAAATGCCAGCCTCTATTTCCACTTTGTAATAAAAATTATTGAAATGAAAAATTATATTTTTAGTTTGTTGTTATTAGGTACTACTGCTGCTACGGCACAAATAAAAAGTGTTTCGTTACAGGCAAGCGGACTTACCTGCAGCATGTGCAGCAAAGCAGTTTTTAAATCTTTATCAGCAATCAGTTTTGTTCAGTCGGTAGATAGTGATATTAAAAACTCAAGCTACCTGATTGCCTTCAAACCCAATGCAGTTGTGGATTACGATGTAATTTCAAAAGCTGTTACTGATGCAGGGTTCTCTGTTGCAAGTTTAAAATCAACTATCGAGTTTAACAATGTTTCTATCAAAAATGATGCTCATGTAGAAATTGGTGGTAAAACATATCATTTTTTAAATGTGCAACCTCAGTCATTATCGGGTGAAAAAGAAATTAAGTTAATAGATAAAAAATATGTACCTGCAAAAGAGTTTAAAAAATACAATGGTTACACCAAAATGAAATGTTTTGAAACAGGATATTTTGAAAACTGTTGTTCAAAGAACCAACAAAAATTGGGCACAAGAATTTTTCATGCAACTATTTAAAAATCTTCAATTCAAAAAAATATACACCTATGAAAAATATTGTTTTGCTTCTGTTAATTTCTTTTACTGCTACTTCTGTAAAGGCACAGCCAAAAACAGGAACAATCATTCCTAATTTCACTTTGAAAAATAAACTGAATGGCGATGTTTCGTTGGCATCATTTACCGGTAAAGTAGTGTTGATTGATTTTTGGGCAAGTTGGTGCGGACCTTGCAGAGCCTCAAACAAAGAACTTAAAAGATTGTATGCAAAATATAACCAACTAGGATTTGAAATTTTCAGTATCTCCGTTGATCAAAGCCGAGCCGATTGGTTACAAGCAATAAAAGAAGATAACACAAAATGGACTCATGTAATAGACAATGGTGGGTTGCTTGCCAATACCTGGAATGTTGCTTATATCCCTAATACTTTTTTATTGAATAAAGAACGAAAATTAATTGCAGTAAACCTTTCCGGTAATGCTTTGGAAAATAAATTAAAATCGTTATTGTAATGAGAATATTATTGCTACTTGTATCTCTTCAAATTTCCTTTAAATCTTTTGCACAAGAGCTTTTCGTTTTTACTGAACCTGCTAGCAATATGCCTGCAAAAAGTATTGGTATAAGATTGATGAACAGCTTTATGGGTAAAAGTGATAAAACCATCAACTTCCATGTAATGCCCGAAGTGATGGTAGGTATAAATAAAAAATTAATGTTGCATGGACAATCATTTCTGAGTACCAGAAATGATGGATTGGTTACAGAGGGGGGTAGTTTTTATGCAAAGTATCGTTGGTTGACTATTGAAGATGTGCATCGTCATTTTCGTATGGCATCATTTGGCAGATATAGTTTTAACAATAGTGACATTCATCAAGAAGAAATTGAAACCGTAGGGCACAATAGTGGATATGAAATTGGAATGATAGCTACTCAATTAATTCATAAATATGCTTTCAATTCTACTGTTAGTTTTGAACAGGCAAAAAACAATACCGTTGCTAATAAATTTCCAAGTAATCAAAGTAATCAAGCAATTAACTACACTTTCTCTGCTGGTAAGTTAATGTTACCGAAAGTATATTCAAATTACAATCAAACAAATCTCAATTGTATGATTGAGTTCTTGGGTCAAAGTTTGTTGGGAAATGGTAAGTCATATTTAGATATTGCCCCATCCTTTCAATTAATTTTCAATAGTGTTGCAAGACTTGATTTAGCATACAGACAGCAGATTTACAGCAATATGCTGAGAACAGCACCAAATGGAGTTTTAATAAAGTTTGAGTATAATTTTTTCAATATTTTGAAATAGGGTTTGACATACTATTGTTCAAAATATGCAGTAGTGCCACCAACCCATTGTTTATCTTGGTTGTATCGAACACCAATCATTTTTCCTTTGCTCAAACGAGCAAGATTGTTTGTGGCAACAGGTCTTGGATCTCCTTCTTTCCAAAAATAAAATATCCTTATTTCAGCTTTTGCAGGTCCATCAGGAGTTGGGATTACATCAGCATATTTTACCTTGCGTTGCAATATCCAGTTTTGAGGATCAGGTACATTATCAAAATCACTTTTAGTAACATCAATAATTACACCTTGTCCGGCAAAAGAAAACAATGGCTTTAACACATAATTTTCTAGGTCTTCAGGCATCTCTTTTATCTCATTTAAAAATCTTGTATAAGGCACATTCGGATGATTGATAAATGGTAATGTGTATTTACTGATTCTGTAAAACCAATTGGGATGTGTAATCCATTCTACATCTAATTCTTCTAGTAACATTTCCCCTTTTTTCTGAATTTCTATGGCTTGCTTTTGTAAGTCATCAAAAATAACTCTGTTGTAAATTCTTGTTATTTCAATTTTTCGGTTGTTGCGAGTATAAAATAATTTTTTTCCTTCTTTTATCAATTCACTAATACAAACAACAGAAATACCTAAATACGCTTCCGTTAAATAAAAATCAATTCTTGTTTTTTGTTGATGTGGCAATACCTCTAGTAGAATAACATTTTCAGGATGATGATTGCCAACCACTATATCTTTCAATAAAGACAAATAGCTTGTTTCATCCAAACCATTTAAATAAGCAGAATAATTTTCAGGTATCTCAAAATGTTTTCTGAGAATATTATCAAGATACACTTCATATGCAAACAGCGAAGGGAATCCTTGCATTTCAATTAACTGAGGTTCTAATTCACCTGCTTCATTTTCACAAATACCAAAATCAAATGCAATAAAATGACAATGATTTTTTTCATCTGGTACACGTACATCACTTGGGATTGCATGTGAGGTAAGGGTTTTGAAGTTGTAGCCTGTTATTACATCAATGATGTTTTCACAAGTGTCTAGAATTTTTTTAGTAAAAGATTTGTCAACAAATACAGGTGTTTCAGCTATTCTAAATTCCAACGATCCTGTATATTGGCTATGTAATTCTTGAATAAAATATTTGTATTTTTCTTCGGTAAATTGTTTGTTGAATTTATTTCTTATTTCAGCAACCATTTTAATAATTTAATGTGTAATGTAGTGAAAGTTATTGTCGTTTAGAAACAATGATTTATGCCAAGGCTGATACTGCAATTGCATTGTTTAAAAAATTGGGTAGAATGCAATTGTAGGTCCATAGAATTTTATCAGGATCACTCAAATGTTCTAACATATTTTGCCACTTGGATTCACCATGTGTAGCTATGATGATTTCTTTTTTATCGGCACGTTGCAAATACATACTCATACCAATAGCATCTGCTTCGGGATGAAATTGTGTTCCAATAAAATATTCATTAAACCGGATTGCCATAATTGCTCTTTCCAAAGGCACATGTGGCCTGTCTTTTTCAATTGCTAAAATGGTTGCACCCATTTTTCTGAGTTGGTTGTAATCGGGTTCAATTACCTGATAATCCCTGCTGTCAACGGCATAAAATGGTTCATTTAGTCCGTTGAAAATAATTTCATTGTTTGCATTTTCCAACTTGTGAACCGGAAAGACGCCAAATGATGTGGATTTTCTTTTACACACATTTCCTAGTCTGTAATGACGGCAAACCAATTGAAAACTATGACAAATAAAAAAAACATGTTTCGGAATCAATTCAGTTTGACAATTCCATTCTTCAATGTTTTTTAACCAGCTAAAATATTTTTTCTCCCAGTTGCTTCCTTCACTTTCAAGTGGTGAACCTGGTCCCCCACTTGAAATGTAGATGTCATAACTTGTATCGGGAAATGCTTCCATGATGCGAACTTCAAATTCATCAAGTGCTACATCGATATAATTATGGGTGCTCCATGTATTGATAATTTCTCGGATACAACGCATGCCTTGATTGAAATGACCTTCATTCATATCCAACACAGCGATTCTTATTTTCTTTTCATTCCAATTCATAGCTCAACAAACTTAAGTAAATTAAATAAACTACTCAATGCTTTCGGCTGCAATTTTAGTTTAAAATACTTCACGGGTAGAAACAACTTTAATCAAATTAAAACTGCAAATTTGTAATTTAATACCATCGTATTATTCAAAGCATTATGAAGATTGGATTTGAAGCAAAACGGGCATTTACAAATGGAACAGGATTGGGTCATTATAGCCGAACCCTGATTTCATCTTTGGCAACATATTTTGCCAAACATGATTACTATTTATTTACGCCAAAAAAAACTAATTTATTCAACACTACTTCATTTAAAAATATCCATACGATTACACCTACACATTTTCCTGCATCAATTTTTCGAAGTGCATGGAGAAGTAGCTGGGTGAAAAAAGATTTGGTAAAATTGGATATTGATATTTATCATGGTTTGAGTCATGAAATTCCGTTTGGTATTCAAAATACTTCCGTCAAATCTGTGGTAACAATGCATGATTTGATATTTGAAAGAAACCCCGAACAATACAATCCGATCGATATAAAAATTTACAGAAAGAAATTTAAATATGCCTGTGTCAATGCGAATCACATTATTGCAATTAGCCAGCAAACAAAAAATGATTTAATTGATTTTTATAAAGTCCCTCCTGAAAAAATTTCAGTTTGTTACCAAAGTTGTAATCCTGCTTTTGGCATAGAAGTTTCTGAGCAGGAAAAAAAACGTGTTCAACAACTATATCAATTGCCCGATAAATTTTTTCTGTATGTAGGGTCAATTATAGAAAGGAAAAATTTATTAAATATTTGCAAAGCCATTCATGCCATCAAATCCAATACCAATCAATCTTTCAGCAATATTAAAATTCCATTGGTTGTAATAGGAGATGGAGGTGCTTATAAACAACTGGTGAAAGATTATGTAAAGGAAAATAATTTGTTGAATGATATTATTTTCTTGTCGGAACATCTTGTGGCTAAAGAATATCCCTTTAAATCAGCTGCTGATTTTCCTGCAATTTATCAGCAGGCAATTGCTATGATATATCCTTCTACATTTGAAGGATTTGGCATTCCAGTTTTAGAAGCTTTGTGGAGTAATATTCCTGTGATTACAAGTAATGTCTCTTGTATGCCCGAAACAGGCGGCAATGCTGCATGCTATGTATCACCATTTGATGTAGATGAAATGGCAAATGCAATGCATGAAATTGCAACGAATGAAATACGTCGAAATCAAATGATAAATAATGGAAAAAAACATGCACAACAATTTACACAACAAAAATGTGCTGAAGCGGTAATGCAGGTTTATCAACAATTATTGACTTAGATTTTAATTGAATCAATGCAAACATTTGCGAACGATATCGAAGCGTGTTTACAGGTGTTACATGCCGGTGGAATTATTGTATATCCCACAGATACGATTTGGGGTATTGGATGCGATGCCACCAATGCGGTAGCAGTCGAACGGATCATCGAATTGAAGCAAAGACCTGCCAACAAAAGCTTTGTAGTGCTGGTGTCTGGCGAAAGAGAAGTGATGCAACATATTGCTGCTGTTGATTTAGCGGTGTTTGATTATTTAGAAACAATACAATCACCCACAACAGTAATTTATGATAATGCAATTGGGTTAGCAGAAAATGTACTGACTGTTAATGGCTCTGTGGCAATGCGTATTTGTTCGGATGAATTTTGTAAAATCTTGATAAAAAGATTTCGTAAACCGATTGTCAGTACTTCTGCGAATATCAGTAATTATGCTGCTCCTAAAATATTTTCGGAGATAGATACAAGAATTATTGAAGGGGTTGATTATGTAGTAAAATACAGGCAAGATGAAACAATTGTGGGTTCACCCTCCACAATCATTAAATGGAATAATGGAACGCCTGAAAAATTAAGATAAGTGCTATGCTGTTTTTTCTTTAAACGAAAAATTTCTTTGCGAAAAATAACTGAATGCAATTACAAAAACAGTAGTGAATATTTTTGCGATTGGTCCATTAATATCCAGCGCTTCTACAAAAAATTTCAAAAAAATATAGTTTAATCCCATTGCACCGCAGGTTACAATAAAGTACCTGAAAAGTTGTACGTTTTTGGGTAAAGAAGATTCCTGAAAAACAACATACCTGCTTAAATAAAACCCAATTGGAAAGGCAATCCAGAATGCAAAAAGGTAATCTGCAGCTATATGTCTTGATAAAGCAAAGTTTGCCCTTAGTTGAATTGTACTACCTGTGAAAATATAATTATAAGCCAACGTATATAAGCCAATGCTCAATATAGTATTAAAACCGCCACATGCTGCATATCTAAAGGTTTGCAAAGGCATGATTCTCTTAAACAATGGATAGAAAAAATCTATAAACTGTAAAATTAAATTTCGGATAAACTCGTGAATTTGATACATAAAAATGATAGACACAAAGATAGGCGCTAAACAATTAGATTTGCACTCACAAAATGTTAAGGTACTATGAGTGTTGTGCAACAAATTAAGGAAGCTGCTGCCAAGGCAATTCACCAGCTTTATGACTATCCTTTAGAAGCATCTGCAATTGCTGTAAATGCCACCAAGCCTGAGTTTGAAGGGGATTATGCCGTTGTGCTGTTTGCATTTGTGAAGCAATTCAAAAAATCTCCGGATGAATTAGGGAATGAAATTGGGACTTATTTATTGCAACACAATTCAGATTTGGTTGCATCGTTTAATATTGTGAAAGGCTTTTTAAATATCCTTGTTGCAAATAATTTTTGGTTGCATTTTGCACAAAATGCTTTCAATAATCCAACATACGGAATGAAAGAAAGCAATGGTAACAGCGTAATGGTTGAATATTCTTCTCCCAATACCAATAAGCCTTTGCACTTGGGACACTTGAGAAATAATTTTTTGGGATGGAGTATTGCAGAAATATTAAAGGCAAATGGGAATGACGTTTATAAGACTTGTATCGTAAACGACAGAGGAGTTCATATTTGTAAAAGTATGATAGCCTGGCAACGTTTTGCCAACGGTGCAACACCCCAGAGTACCAATACGAAAGGTGATCATTTTGTAGGCGATTATTATGTGAAATTTAATGATGCTTACAAGGTTGAAGTAGAAACATTAATTGCTCAGGGATTTACAAAAGATGCTGCAGAAAAAGAGGCGCCTATTATGAAAGCTACCCAACAAATGTTATTAGATTGGGAAGCTGGAAAGCCTGATGTAATTGAGTTGTGGCAAACAATGAATAGTTGGGTTTATGAAGGTTTTGGAAAAACATATCAAACCATTGGCAGTGATTTTAATAAAATGTATTATGAAAGTGAAACGTATTTATTGGGCAAAGGACTTGTAGAAAAAGGCTTGCAACAGAATGTGTTTTATACAAAAGAAGACAGTAGTGTTTGGATAGATTTAACCGGCGAAGGATTGGATGAAAAATTGGTTCAAAGAAAGGACGGAACTTCTGTCTATATCACACAAGATATTGGACTGGCAGAACAGCGTTACCAGGAATTCAATGCAGCCGAAAGTATTTATGTGATTGGTGATGAACAAAATTACCACATGAAAGTGTTGAAGTTAATATGTCAAAAATTACAATTACCTGGAGCAAATGGTATTCATCATTTGAGTTATGGAATGGTTGAATTGCCTACAGGCCGAATGAAAAGCAGAGAAGGAACTGTGGTTGATGCAGATGATTTGGTACAAGCGATGTTACAAATTGCACAACAAAAAACAGAAGAGTTGGGTAAGGTAAAAGACTTTACGGAAGCTGAATTAAATGAATTGTATCATACGATTGGTTTAGGTGCATTAAAGTTTTTTTTATTGCGAGTTGACCCAAAAAAGAAAATGATTTTTAATCCGGAAGAGAGTATCGATTTTCATGGATTTACTGGTCCGTTTGTACAATATACCCATGCACGTATAAAAAGTATTTTGCGAAAAAATGAATCCGTATCAACAGCAACTGCATTTGAACTGGATGATACAACTTTGATGTCTTTAGAAAAGGATGTTTTAGTGCAACTAGAGTTGTTTCCCACAATAATAGCAGAAGCTGCTGCCGAACATGATCCTAGTAAAATTGCAATTTATGTTTTCAATGTTGCACAAATTTTCAATTCATTTTATGCACAACATTCTATAACCAATGCAGAGAATGAAGCTAAAAAACAATTGCGGTTACAAATTGCAACAATTAGTGCACAGGTGATTAAAACGGGAATGAAGGTATTAGGTATTCAGGTGCCGGAAAGAATGTAAAGCACTTTGATTTCTTTTCAAATTCCTTGTTACATTTGTAAATAGATATTTTAAAAATACTAAGGTTGCCCACGTGTTGAAATTGGTAGACAAGCCACCTTGAGGTGGTGGTACTCGAAAGGGTGTGCTGGTTCGAATCCAGTCGTGGGCACGAATAAAACAGTCCCGCACGTAGTGCGGGACTGTTTTTATGGCCGCAACCGAAGCTGTCCTCTATCTGAAAGTAAAATTTGCGAACACTAGAATTGCCTTACCCATATTGCGCAGTACTTAAGGCATTTTCGTCCTTACACAACGACTACTTTTTTGACGGCTTAATAAAAATAAAACCCGACTCTAAAGACAAATTTTTGTGTCCTCAATGATATTGGTGCTGGATAAGGTTATAGCCCTAAGTATATAAATGTATTTACACTTAAGCTTTTGGGAGTGATATCTAAGTTAGTTTGTGTTACGTTACCATTGATTGAGGTAGTTGTTATTGAGTGAGCGTGACTACCGGACGAGTTAATAGATTCAGGAGCATAATGCACGAAACTAGTCCAGATTTGTGACCCTGCTGCAAGGGATGGCCCGTTCGAAGAAAAATACCACTGACCAAAAGCATCTCCAACTTTTAATGTATGCGTGTGGCTACCATCGGTTGATGTAGTTCCTCCTAGTGTGACATTAGGCAAGTTGTTTTGTGCAATAGTTTTTGTATTGCTTCCACTTACACCTCCTAAAGCAGTTCCATTTTGAACCAAAAATGCACCATCCGCATTTGGTAAATTGACTCCAATGCCCAAACCAGTTGCCTGGGTTTGTTGAGTGGAAGTCAGGCTTGACTTTAACCTTCCATCTAACTTAACCCAGCCATAATGGTCTGTGGTTTGGATTCCAGTTTTAATATCTCCATAATTAGCATTGCTTATTAGAAGCCAGGAAGTGCCATTGTAAAAATAATTTCCAGTATTACCATCCGTTTGAAAAACCATAAGGCCTGTGGCCGGAGAAGATATTGCATTGCGCTCGGTGGTAGTCATGCGAGGTGGTAATAACCCCTTGGTAGTGCTACTTATTTCAAGTTGCGCAGAGGCAGCTGGATTATTTGTTCCAATACCTACTTGCCCTTGCACAAGTAGGGTCATTAGTAAAAAGAGACAAGTAGCAAAAATAGATTTAATAGTTTTCATTTTGATTGGTTTTGTATCGTGCAGTAATTGCACATTTCGAAGATACGCTGTTCGATTTGGTTTTTCTTGGGTGGGGGGTATTTTAATGTAAATTTTCAAATAAAGTTGAAATCGACCTAAAATTGCATACAATATCTTTCTTACTCAGTTTGGCAAAGGGCGCGAATAATGCAGAAAACAATAATGGTCTTTGGAAATAATATCCAGCGACCATTATTGCGTATAAATTTCACTGCCGCTACGCGGACTTTATAAATTGTCAAATAGTTTAATAGTTAAAAAGCCCTAATGGCACGAACATAGCCTGAGGGGTATGTCTTGATGGCGCCGTCTTGAAAGAAAAAGGTGAAAATCTGGTACCACGCGAAGTTTTGGTTGACCTCCGTAGAACTCCAATAGTCGGCATTCGAAAAACCGCCAATAGCTACTCGATTTAAATATAATTTATTCAATTCATCCTTACTTGGCAAAAACCAGTCAGAATATCCACCCTCTACTAAATCAGCACAAAGCCTAGCAGCTATTCCTGCTGCACTGCAACGAGCCGTAATATTAATTGTGTTTTGATTGCCTGTTCCAATAGCGGTACCATCAGCCCCGATAAATATCCCGTAGCACCCCCATTGGGCACTTGTAGAAATATCAGCATTAGTAGCAACCAGACCATGAGTAATATTTGCATCATAGCCTGGGTCACCAGGTTGTAATAAATAGGCGATTTTACCTCCCAGTGCC
>CANGTN010000023.1 GCA_947456805.1 Chitinophagaceae bacterium
GTTTTATTTTCATTAAAATATAAATCAAAATAAACAGTTTGAATTTTAGGCAAACTTTTTTTATAACTCTGTATCCAGATATTATCATCATCTGAACCCCAGCTTTCATCTAAATCTTTATGTAGGTTGGTTTGCTTTTCAAATTCTATTTTTCCTTTGGTAATAAATATTTGCTGCGCAGAAATTTTTATTGATGCTAAAACAAAAACTATTGGAATTATATATCTCATAATTTGATTTTTATTGTTTTGAAGTGGCTCCGCCTTTACTGAAATTCCAGATAAAACCCAATAAAAAATATTGAGATAATTGCTGGTAATTGTTTTCGGTTAATGTAGTAGAACTGATATTACGACTGTATCCTCTATTTTGATTTAGTATATCAAATGCAGATAATCGGATTTGTCCTTTGTCGTTTTTCAATATTTTTTTGGCGAGATAACAATTCCAAACTGTTACATTATTGTTGCCACTGAAGAGTTCAGTTTTTTGGCGTAGTTGTGATTGAATTGCGTTATTAAAATCCCATTTCTTAAGAATAGTAATTGTGAAATCAATATTAAATTCGGCTGTCCAATAATTAGTTATAATATCAGGTCTGATGGAAGACTTGGAGCTATTGTAACTGAATTCGTTCCATATTGAAAAATCATATATTTTTTCTTTAGACTTATAAAAATTAAAATACCAGGAATAATTATTGTTTTTGGTTTCATTTTTAATACCATTTACGTAGTTAATTGTATTATTTACGTTTGTTGATAAACCAGAATAAATTCCTGCATCAATACTTGAAATTTGACTATTAAATCCAATATTGATTCTATAATTGTAATTACCATCTGTGTTTATGAATTGAGTAATATTTTTTCCAACAGAATCGGTTTTTTGACTGCTACTGATAGCATTGTCTGTTAGGTTGTAATTGAATCCTACATTATATCCTCTGTTTTTGAGTACCTGATAATTATTCATGTTTAAACTAAATCTGTGGTTAAATTCTTGCTTTAAATTGGCATTACCAATTTGTATAAATAATGGATTGGTATTGTCAGCTAAAGGTTGAATTTGCTGAATAGAAGGTTGTTGGGTACTTCCGTTGTAATTGAAGTTAATTCGTTTGTTTGCATTGAACTTATAAGTAAAAGTTGCTCTTGGAAAGAGATTTGTAAAATAATATTGTATAGAAGAATCTTTCATTAAATCTTTTTGTGTAAAATCAGCAAATGCGATATCTCCACCTACAGAAACATATATTTTTTTAGGAGAATATTTAAACGCAGTTCCAATACGATTATTGATTACTTTGAAGTCATAAATATTGCTGTATTTCGTATTCAGTATATCATATTTCCCCTGTAAGCTTTTATCAAAACTGAGTACTTTGTTTTGGAATTGATTGATGTTTAAACCATAACTCAATTCCATTGAAATTTTCTTGGTTAAAGCCTCTGTGTATGCGATTTTACTGTTTAAAGCATTGTTGTTGCTACCATTGTTCTTTTTTTGATCAGTTGTATCGCTTTTAAAATTAACAGACGATTTATCATAATAATCATTCAATGAATATAAACTACCTTCTGAATTAAATTCATTAACAGATTGGTCAATGTTTAACGAAATTGTTCTGCCAATTTTCTTAAATCTTTTTTTGAATAATATACTGCTTTTGAAACTTTGGTTATCACCAATTGATGTAGTACTACGGTTGCTTTTATTTACAATTTGATTCATTGCATTCAATGCCTGACTTGTATAATTACTACTTGTATTTACAGTGCCTTTTGTAGCTACAATATTTACTTTTACGGAGAAAAGGCTATCAATCATCCAGTCATAGCTTCCATTTATAGAGTGCCTATCTTTATTACCATACACATCTCTTTTTTCTGAATTAAAAAATAATGTATCGGGTAAGATGGATTGAGAAATGGTAGAACCTCCACCATTGTTTATAATTTTTGAATAACGATAGCTGCCATTTAAACTTTGTTTGTCATTATTATATTTATTAGAATAATTAATACCGGTGCTCCAGCTTTTTGGAATACCCTCACCCCAATAATTGCTATTGTCAAAATTATCGCCACCACCCCAGGTCATATACATACCACCATCATCAGTCATTTGCATTTCGGTGTTTCCACCATCACCAAATTTTCCTCTTTCATCCCAACTCAATCCTGTTTTTCCCGTACTGCTTGCAATACCAAAAACAGAAAGTTTTCTCTTCTTTTTAAATGAATTAGCCATAAGGCTATTGTTCCAAACATCTTGCGGACCGCCACTGGCTTCAATTTTACCAAACCAACCTTTCTTTGCATCATCTTTCAATTTCAAATTTATTGTTCGGGTTGTTTGACCATCATCAATACCTGTAAATGTTGCCTGATCTGTTTTCTTATCAAACACCTGAACTTCATTTACCATTTTTGCATTTATATTTTTTGTAGCAACTGTGGGGTCATCACCAAAAAATTCTTCTCCATCAACCATTACCTTTTCTACCTTAGTACCCTGTGCTGTAATGTTTCCATTTTTATCAACTTGAATGCCTGGAAATTTCTTGAGCAAATCCTCAACAGTAGCACCATCAGCCACTTTAAAGCTATCCACCTTATATACAATTGTGTCACCTTTCATTCTTACCGCAGCAATTTTTTGACGTACAGTAACATCTGCCAATAAATGTACTTTGGTAGTAAGCATAATTTTACCTAAATCAATTTCTGTATTTTCTTTTAAAGAAATTGTATCATAATAGTCGGCATAACCGGGATAGGTTACGAGAACAACATAATTGCCTTGTTTTAAATTTGAAATATTGAATTTCCCTTGTTCATTGCTTCTTGTAAACTTATACAAAACAGAATCTTTATTAAACAATATATTTACAACTACATGTTCTAATTGTTGTTTATTAAGTGTATCGGTAATTGTTCCTTTTATAGAAGCTGTTTGTGAAAATCCGAATTGAGCTATTGCAAATAAAATTCCTGAGAAGATGATTTTTTTCATTTTAAATATAGTACTGTGAATTTTTAAAAAATACATTAAAACGAAAATTGCATAAATTACATTGTAAAAAAAATAATGTTTGTTAATTTGAAGTAAAATAATTTTTTATTTGTAAAATACCTAAATGAAAAAATCAGATAAAAAAATATCAGAAAATGCTCTTTCGACTGTTGATTCAAATTTGATTCTTGAACAAAAGACTTATGAAACTTTGCATTTCATAGATTCAACAAAATCTGTTTGGAATTATTCTTTGTTTACCGATGAAGCTGTTCATAATTTTCAAAATGGAACACACTATCGCTTGTATGAATATTTTGGCAACAAGCAAACACAGGTTCTAAATACTGCCGGAACTTATTTTGCTGTTTGGGCTCCTAATGCAACATTTGTTTCTGTAATTGGAAATTTTAATGGATGGAATAACACAACACATCCCTTGTTTGTAAGGCACGATGGCAGTGGTATTTGGGAAGGATTCATACCTCACATTGTTGCAGGGGAAGCTTATAAATACCATATTCATGGTTTTCAGGGATTGAAGCTAGATAAAGGAGATCCTTATGCCCATTACTGGGAAAAACGCCCACAAACTGCAAGCATTACATGGGGCACATTTCATGAATGGCATGATGCAATGTGGATGAAAGAACGTAAAAAATTCAATGCATTAAATGCGCCATGGAGTGTGTATGAAGTGCATCTGGCAAGTTGGATGAGGCCTGATAAAAATGATGAAACATCTTATTTAACGTATCAGGAAATGGCAGATAAATTAGTGCCATATGTAAAGGAATTAGGTTTTACACATGTAGAGTTAATGCCCGTAATGGAACATCCTTTTGATGGGAGTTGGGGCTATCAGGGTACTGGATATTTTGCACCAACCAGTCGTTTTGGTTGTCCACAAGATTTTGCAAATTTGATTGATGCATTTCATCAGGCTGGTGTAGGTGTAATACTGGATTGGGTGCCTTCGCATTTTCCGTATGATGCACATGGATTGTTTATGTTTGATGGAACACATACCTACGAATATGCAGATATGAGAAAAGGCTATCATCCTGATTGGAGCAGTTATATTTTTAATTACAAGCGTGGAGAAGTTAAAAGTTTTTTAATCAGCAGTGCTCGTTTTTGGTGCGATCGCTTTCATATCGATGGGCTGCGTGTAGATGCCGTGAGTAGCATGCTGCGACTGGATTATAGCCGAAATAAGGGTCAATGGGAACCCAATGAATTTGGAGGAAATGGCAATCTTGAAGCCATCGCTTTTATCAAAGATTTGAATGAAACATTATACAGAGATTTTCCGGATATTCAAACTATTGCAGAAGAAGCATCAGATTGGCCAAAGATAAGTGCACCCACCTCTTTAGGTGGACTTGGTTTTGGTATGAAATGGATGATGGGTTGGATGCATGACACATTGCGTTACTATAAAAAAGATCCATTATATCGTCAATTTCATCAGAACGATTTTTCATTTAGTATGATGTATTTTTATGATGAAAATTTTATGATGCCACTCAGCCATGATGAAGTAGTTCATGGAAAAAGTCCGATGATTTATAAAATGCCCGGAGACTCTTGGCAAAAGTTTGCAAATCTTAGGTTATTATATACATACATGTTTACACATCCCGGTGCAAAGCTGTTGTTTATGGGAAATGAATTTGCACAAACAAGCGAGTGGAATGATAAGAGTGAACTTCAATGGGGGTTGTTGGATTTAGTAAGTCATGGCGGAATGAAATATTGCGTGAAGCAATTGAATAATTTGTATAGAAATCATCCTGCATTGTATGCGTTACAGTTTGACACCAAAGGATTTGAATGGATTGACTTGAACCATAGACAAGAATCAGTGGTTGTATATAAAAGAAAAGGATTGAATGCAAAACAGGATGTACTAATTGTATTAAACATGACCCCAAATGTTCATAAAGACTGGATGATTGAAGTAAAAGGTAAAGGCGAGTGGAAAGAAATTTTTAATAGTGATGCAAAAGAATTTTGGGGTACGGGAGATGTGTACAATCCAATGATTAAATCAACTTTGATAGATAAAAAAACCAAAACATATCAGTTGAAAATTAATTTGCCTCCTTTGGCAGGAATTGTTTTGGGATGATAAAAAAAATCCTGTTTGATTGTTCAAACAGGATTTTTTGATAGGGTATTAAAATAAATTTTACACATCAATTGCTTCGCCATAAGCTACTGCTACTGCTTCTTTCAAACCTTCACTCATGGTTGGGTGTGGATGTACTGCATTCAATATTTCATGTGCAGTAGTTTCTAATTTTCTTGCAACAACGGCTTCGGCAATCATTTCGGTAACATTGTTACCAATCATGTGACAACCCAAGAACTCTCCGTATTTGGCATCAAAAATTACTTTTACAAAACCTTCTGTAGCACCAGCTGCACTTGCTTTCCCGCTTGCAACGAATGGGAACTTACCAACTTTAATATCATAGCCTGCTTCTTTTGCAGCTTTCTCTGTATAACCCACACTGCTAATTTCCGGAGTACAATAAGTACAACCCGGTATGTTGTTGTAATCCATCGCTTCCGGTAAATGATGATGCTTCTTTTCCAGGTATGCAGCATGTTCTGCAGCATTGATACCTTCTTTTGCAGCAACGTGTGCCAAAGCTTGTCCTGGGCTGCAATCACCAATTGCATAAATGCCTGCAACACTTGTTTGTTGGTATTTATCTACAATAATTCTACCTTTTTCTGCTTTGATTCCATTTTCTTCCAAGCCAATATTTTCAATATTACTTACTACACCTACTGCACTTAATACAACATCTGCTTCTAGAGTAATAGTGCTTCCATCTTGTTTTTTTACTAAAGCTTTAACACCTGCACCTGAAGTATCTACCGATTCAACAGAAGCATTTGTCATGATCTCAATACCTTGTTTTTTGTATTGTTTCTCCAATTCCTTGCTAATGTCTTCATCTTCAACAGGAACAATTCTTGGCATAAATTCAACAATAGTAACTTTCGTTCCCATGCTGTTGTACACATAAGCAAACTCAACACCAATTGCTCCACTACCAACAATAATCATGCTTTTAGGCTGTGTTGGTAAAACCATCGCTTCACGGTAGCCAATTACTTTTTTACCATCTTGTTTTAAGTTTGGTAATTCACGGCTTCTGCCTCCGGTTGCAATTACGATATATTTACATTCTAAAACTTGTTTTGTGCCATCTGCTGCTGTAACCTCTACCTGACCTTTGGCTTTTACTTTGCCATAGCCCATGATTACATCAATCTTATTTTTCTTCATTAAAAACTGTACACCTTTACTCATCTTATCAGCAACACCACGACTACGTTTGATAACAGCACCAAAATCATGTGTTCCTGTCGCGTTAATACCATAGTCACTACTGTGTTTAAGGTATTCATATACTTGTGCACTTTTCAATAATGCTTTTGTAGGAATACAACCCCAGTTTAAGCAAACCCCACCAAGACTTTCTTTCTCAATAACAGCCACTTTAAAACCCAATTGTGAAGCTCTGATTGCAGCAGGATAACCGCCAGGACCGCTTCCGATTACAACTAAATCGTATGCCATAATATTTATTTTTAAAATTGTGATGCGAAAATACTTGCTTAATGTGAAATAAATGAAAGAGAATTGCAGAAAATTGAATTTTGTGCGAAAACGATTTTATAAAAATCCTTTTGAATGTTCAATTATAGATTTACTTCGAAAATAGAACAGCCATCCGCTAATTGAAATTGCGGGTTGATGGATTTTTCAAAAATACCATATAATGTACTGCCACTGCCCGTCATGCTAGCATATACTGCACCTTGATTGTACAGTTGATGTTTGATATTTGCAATTACAGGAAATGCAAGCATTGCAGGTGCTTCAAAGTCATTGACCAATTGCTTTTTCCAGGTTTTAATCGGTTGTTCAATAATGTTTCGAACGGAAATTTCAGGTTTTAAAGGCGTAATATTTGAAAAAGCCCATGCTGTTGAAATATGTATTCCGGGATTAATCAAAACTATTTTATAATCTTTTAAATCAAGTTCAACTGGCTCCATTATTTCGCCTCTCGATGTTGCAAAACAAGGCTTATTATGAATAAAAAATGGACAATCACTACCCAATTGTAACGCATATTGAATAAGTTGTTCGTTAGAAATTTTGAGATGAAAAATTTCATTCATTGTTTGCAAAGCAAAGCTGCCGTCAGCACTGCCACCACCAAGTCCTGCTCCCATTGGAATAATTTTATGCAAATGCATTTGAATTGAAGGAAGGGTAGGGAAGTCGTTACGCAATAATTGATAAGCTTTCATACAAATGTTATTATGTACAGCACCATCAACTGTTAAACCGGTTTGTGTAAAAGAGGTTTCAGCAGTTTTAGAAGGAAGAATTTCTAGTATATCATTAATTTGTATGGGAAAGAAAATAGTTTCTAAATCATGATATCCATCGATTCTTTTATTTACAATGTTTAAACCTATATTGATTTTACAATTGGGAAATACAATCATGCAGTTTGTTGATTAGTCTGGTAAAAAAATGATTGTAATTTTATAAAATTAGAAATTATTTGCGTTTATTAATTTCATCTCTAATAGCAATCGCCTTCATGTAGTCCTCATGTTCTAATACATCATTTAATAATTCCTGCAATTCTTCTAAAGTTTTAGTTTTTAAATTATGTCCATTACCCGCATTCTCTTCTATACCAACGGTATCATTGTTTTTCTTTTTCTCTGAAATATCTTCTTCTTTTAAAATACCTGCACTTTCAATAATGTGTTCATAAGTATAAATTGGGCAACCAAAACGAACAGCAAGTGCTAATGCATCACTTGTTCTGCTGTCAATTTCAATGGTGTCATTTTCTGTGTAGCATAATAGTTTGCTGAAAAAAATACCTTCCTGTAAATCACTGATAATAATTTCCTGAAGATTAATATTGAACGCATTCATGAAATTTTTCATCAAATCATGAGTCAATGGGCGGCTAGGTTGCATTCTCTCCAATGCAACAGCAATAGCTTGTGCTTCAAAGCCACCGATAACTATGGGTAATCTTCTTAAGCCATTGGTTTCTACCAACACAACCGCATAAGAGTGAGTTTGAGTGATGCTGTGACTAAGTGCCAATATTTCTAATTCAATTTTCTTCATAAAAAATAATACAGATATATTTAAAAAAACCTCAACAAAAGTAAGGGCTAATGTTTGTTTTATAATGTCTTGTAACCTCTAATTTACGTTTTTCAAAAGTAAAACTGTAATCAAAATAAAATTAAAATGTTTCAAAAGGAACATTAAAATCAAAATTCAAGTTAGTAATACTCATTCATTGAAATTTGAATTTCAACAAATAAAGTATCATTAATTATGGTGATACTCATCATTTAAATTATTAAATTTGAAATTAATTAAGAATCAATATGAATTAAAAAAATCAGAATTTCAAGAACAACATCTATTTTCGAAAAAATTATCTGTCATGAAATTTATTATTACTTTTATTAGCCTTGTTTTTGTTTCATCTACAAACTTAGCCCAAGGGCTCCTTTTTGAAACTTTCAATTATGGAACAAATCCAGGTTCTATTGTGTCGTTGTCAGGAGGAAAATGGGTGGAGTATTCAACTACTACTACGCCTAATAATATTCAATACAATCCGGCTGGAAGTTTGTTATTTCCAAATTGTAATGCTGCAGGCGGCAGATTGGATTTTGTTAATACAGGCCAGGATATAGCAGCAGCATTCTCAAGAAGTGTAACATCAAATAATGTGTATGCAGCATTTTTAGTCAACTTTTCTGCTGCCCAGGTTACTACTGCAGGTGGTGGTGATTGGTTTTGTCACTTTATGCTAAATACAACCACAACTGCCAATTCACTTGTAGGCAGGGTTTTTGTAAAACTTAATGGAAGTAATATCAATTTTGGATTGATGAAAAATAGTGGTGGTGCTACACCCTATTCAACTAATGGGTATCTATTAAATACTACTTATTGTCTTGTATTAAAATATACTTTGAACCCAGCTATTCCACCAGCTCCGCCCGATGATGTAGCTACTTTATATGTATTTGACGCTACAAATGGAATACCTGCAACTGAACCGCTTAGCAATGAATTGTCTATTTCTACAAATACAGACGCAACTGCAATCGGTGCTTTTGCTATTCGTCAGGGAATAGCTTCCGCGGCACCATCGGGTGCTTTTGATAATATTATTGTAGATACCACTTGGCCAAATATAGTTTCACTGCTTCCCATAAAATTAAAGTCATTTAATAGCACGTACAAAAACAATGCAGTAACATTAAGTTGGCAATCTATTTATGAAAACAATTTTGATTTTTATCAATTAGAAAAAAGTACAGATGCCAATCAGTTTACTACTATAGCCACAATCAAAGGAAAATCAATCAATGGAAATACTGCTGATTACAGTTTTACAGATGCTTCAATCGTAAAAGACAAACAATACTATCGTTTAAAAATGGTGAATAAAGATGGCAGTTTTACTTATAGCCAAGTAATTGCTTCAAGCTCCAAGTCTTCATTGCAGATAAGTTTATATCCAAACCCTGTAAAAAATTTATTGATAGTTACACACCCACAACTTTCCGAATCAGGCGTATTGCAAATTTTCAATCAGGAAGGAAAATTGGTAAAAAGTTCAAACACTCAAATTGGCGCTGCACAAACTTCTCTTGATGTTGAATCTCTTAGCAAAGGTTCTTACGTATTACACTTCTTGGTAAATGGAAATACGAGTGTTTTGAAGTTTGTGAAATAATAATTGATTTTAATTCAAGGTTCACATATGTATAACAAATTAAAAAGGGTTTCAACTAATGATGTTGAAACCCTTTTTAGTTAAATATCACAAAAGTTTTTGTCGACTATTTTTTAACCTAATCTTTCTTTAAGATCCAATCCGTTTTTACGTAAGGTGTCAAGAGCGGTATCATAACCTGCATCAGCATGACGTATTACACCCATGCCAGGATCATTGCGTAATACCCGGCTCAATCTTTTTGCTGCTGCTTCTGTTCCGTCTGCAACAATCACCATACCTGAATGTATGCTATAACCCATACCAACACCACCTCCATGGTGTAAGCTCACCCAACTTGCGCCTCCTGCAGTATTTACCAGTGCATTCAATACAGGCCAATCTGCTACTGCATCGCTGCCATCTTTCATGGCTTCTGTTTCTCTGTTAGGACTTGCAACACTTCCGGTGTCTAAATGGTCTCTGCCAATTACAATTGGTGCTTTTACTTTGCCTTGTTTTACCAATTCATTAAATGCCAATCCTGCTTTTTCTCTTTCGCCTTGTCCCAGCCAACAAATTCGTGCAGGCAATCCTTGAAATGCAATTTTTTCTTTTGCCATTTTCATCCAGCGAATCATGCCTTTATTTTCAGGAAATAAATTCATAATTACTTCATCTGTTACAGCAATATCATCAGGGTCTCCGCTTAATGCAGCCCATCTAAACGGACCTTTTCCTTCACAAAAAAGTGGTCTGATATAAGCCGGTACAAAACCCGGAAAATCAAACGCATTGGTCAATCCATGTTCCTGTGCCCTTGCTCTTAAATTATTGCCATAATCAAATGTTACAGCTCCTTTATTTTGCAATTCAAGCATCAATTCTACATGTAAACGCATAGAGTCGTAACTTAATTGTGTATAATGTTCAGGATTTGTTTTTCTCAAAATATTCGCTTCTTCATTGGTAAGTTTATGTGGTATATAACCAATCAATGGGTCGTGTGCCGATGTTTGATCAGTAAGTGTATCAGGAATAATATTTCTTTCGAGTAGCCTTTCTAATAGTTGAACAGCATTGCACAAAATGCCAATACTTTTTGCAATGCCTTGGCTTTTTAGTTCCATACTTCTGTCAATTGCAGCATCAATATCTGTGAATTTTTCATCAAGGTATTTTGTTTCCAATCGCTTGTCTATACGCCATTCTTCCACCTCTGCAATCAATGCAACGCCACCATTCATGGTAATTGCCAGAGGTTGTGCACCACCCATTCCGCCTAGTCCTGCAGTAACATTTAATGTTCCTTGTAATGAACCTCCAAAATGTTTATCTGCTGCTGCAGCATAGGTTTCGTAGGTACCTTGAACAATTCCTTGAGAGCCAATGTAAATCCAACTGCCGGCAGTCATTTGACCGTACATCATTAAGCCTTTCTTTTCCAATTCTGTAAAATGTTCCCAAGTGGCCCATTTTGGAACGAGTTGTGAATTGCTGATTAATACCCTTGGGGCATCAACATGGGTTTGTAAAATACCAACCGGTTTGCCACTTTGAATTAACAATGTTTCATCATCATTCAAATCTTTCAAAGCTTTAATAATTAAATCCAATGCTTCAAAATTTCTTGCAGCTTTTCCTCTGCCACCATATACAATTAAATCATCCGGACGTTCGGCAACATCAGGATCGAGATTGTTTAGTAACATTCGTAATGCAGCTTCCTGAATCCAGCCTTTGCAATTGAGTGTTGAACCTATTGGCGTTTTGTATTTTATAGCATCATATTTTCTTGCAATCATCGTTGTGTTTTTTATAATTGATGTACTAATATATTAAATCTTCGTAAGCCATTTGTAATTCATTGTAAGCATGCTGGTCTTTCAATTGTTTGGCAACTTCCATTCCTTTTTCATACCATTTTATGGCAGCTTCTATATCCTTTATTCGTTCTAATAATTTTGCTAAATGGTAATAAGAACCAACATAATCAGGACTTTCATGCAAGATGGTTTCAAATAATTTTCTGGCACCTTCATCATCACCTATTTTGATGTATTCTAAAGCCAATGCATGCCTTAAAAAATTATCATTAGGATTACTCTTCAAAAATTCCTTGATAGTTTCAATTCTTTGCATACGCAAATGTAATGGCTGTGTGAAAAATAAAGTAAGAATGGTGATTATATTTGCAGAACATGGATATTAATTGCAGCGAAATAGAATTGATGATTTTTGATAAGATAGCTCAATCAGCTAAGAATCTACAATTACCGGTATTTTTAATTGGTGGTTTTGTACGAGATAAAATTATAGGGCGACCCACGAAAGATGCAGATATTGTTTGTCTTGGTGATGGCATTGCTTTGGCACATGCTGTGGCAGAAGAATTCACTCCAAAGCCATATGTAGCCTATTTTAAAAATTTTGGTACAGCCCAAATTAAAATCAATCTTTCAACATTGAAAGGGATTAAATCAATCGATGGAGAAGACGATTTTTTTGAAGTGGAATTTGTAGGTGCACGAAAAGAAAGTTACAACTATGATAGCCGAAATCCACTTGTAGAGCCTGGTTCAATTGAAGATGACCAAAATAGAAGAGATTTTACAATCAATGCTTTGGCAATTTCGCTCAATGCAAATAATTATGGTAAATTAATAGATCCATTTAATGGAGTGAGGGATATTGACAATAAAATTATTCAAACTCCATTGGCACCGTCACAAACTTTTAGTGATGATCCTTTGAGAATGATGCGTGCCATACGTTTTGCCACACAATTGAATTTTGAAATATCAGCAAATACTTTTCAGGCAATTTTTGATAATGCAAAACGAATAAAAATTATTTCGCAAGAAAGAATTACAGATGAGCTGAACAAAATCATGTTATCTGATAAGCCTTCAATAGGTTGGGATTTATTGAGCAAAAGTGGATTGTTGCAAATTATTTCTCCTTCCATGATGGCATTACATGGAGCGGAATATGTAGATGGAAAAGGGCATAAAGATAATTTTTACCATACGTTGCAAGTACTTGATAATATTTGTAAAAATACCAATGATTTGTGGTTGCGTTGGGCAGCTTTATTACATGATATTGGAAAGCCAAATACCAAACGATTTGAAGAAGGCCATGGTTGGACATTTCATGGTCATGAAGTAATAGGAGCTAGGATGGTTCCTAAAATTTTCAATCAATTAAAGTTGCCTTTGAATGAGAAAATGAAATTGGTACAAAAATTGGTAGAATTACATTTAAGACCAATTTCTCTCACAAAGGAGAATATAACAGATAGTGCTATACGTCGTTTATTGTTTGATGCTGGAGAAGATATAGATGCATTGATGTTATTATGCGAAGCAGATATTACAAGTAAGAACAAGCAGAAAGTAATACGTTACCTACAAAATTTTGAATTGGTCAGAGAACGAATGAAAGAAGTTGAGGCGAAAGATCATTTGCGTAACTGGCAGCCGCCAATCACCGGTGAATTGATAATGCAAATTTTTGGTTTAAATCCGAGCAGAGAAGTAGGAAAAATTAAAGACGCAATAAGAGAAGCCATATTAGATGGTTTAATTGAAAATAATTATGAAGCTGCCTATCAATTCATGTTGATAAAAGGCAAGGAATTAAAGTTATCACCATTGCAATAATTTTGTTACTTTGAACTTATTTTTAATTGATTAGAACTTTGTTTTCAGTTTTTATCTTAGTTAACATTTAACTATTTTTCATGGCAGTATTAAAATTCAGGGTTTATTTGGAAGAAGATGATGCAGTATATCGTGATATTGTCATCAAACACAATCAAATTTTTGTAGAACTTCATCATGCTATTTTAAAGGCTTACGAATTTGATAATAAGCATCAAGCAACTTTTTTTAGAAGCAATGATCATTGGCAAAGGGGCAGAGAGATTAGTTTTGAAGTTTATGAAAAGCAATATGCAGCACCGCCATTATTAATGCATGAAACTACAATTGCAAGTGAAATAAAATACACCAATCAAAAGTTTATTTATGTGTATGATTTTACTAAAAACTGGGTGTTTTTAATTGAGTTAATTCATGTTAGTAAAGAAGAAAGTGCAAAAATGGACTACCCGATTGTTTCAAGAAAAGAAGGAATTGGTCCACCACAATATGGAACGAAAAGTTTGTTAGGTGATAAGTTTGCAGATATTGAAGAGAAATATGACTTGACAGAAGCAGCTGAAGGATTTGGAAATGAAGGTGATGATGATAATGAAAAAAGCGAATCTGAAGATGAAGCAACCGATGAGTTTGGTGAAGAGGAAATTTAGTCGATGTGAGACAATTCTTAATTGTCAGTCACCGTTCGAATCAGCTATCAAGAAGATCTTAAATTTTAAGATGCCTTAAAGTGTAGATATAATTATAGAACTTGTTTTTTAATTTTCAATCATTGTGTCCGATAAAAAAAATATTGTTGTCATTGTATGCGGACCTACAGCTGTAGGTAAAACTGCTGTAGCTATTGAGTTGGCAAAATATTTTCAAACACAAATAATTTCTGCGGATAGCAGACAATGTTTCAATGAATTAAATATTGGTGTTGCAAAACCTTCTCTTGATGAATTAAATTTGGTAACCCATCATTTTATCAATTCACATTCTATACATGAAAATGTAAATGCAGGTGTTTTTGAAACCTATGCTTTGAATGCTGCAAATGAAATTTTTCAGTATAGTGATATTGCTGTAATGGTTGGTGGTACTGGATTGTACATTAAATCCTTTTGTGAAGGAATGGATGCAATGCCTATAATAGATGTGTCAATCAGAGCAAAAATTAAACATCATTACGATTCAAATGGTTTGATGTGGCTACAAGAACAACTACAATTAAAAGACCCTGTTTTTTGGCATACTGCAGAACAACAAAATCCTCACCGATTGATGCGTGCATTGGAAATTGTAGAAGCCACAGGACAATCAAATATTTATTTCCGAAAAGGAGATAAGCAGCAACGCAATTTTGATATTATTAAAATCGGATTAACATTACCAAGAGACATGTTATACACTAGAATTAATAATAGGGTTGATACAATGATGGAGCAAGGATTATTAAAAGAAGCGGAAAATTTAATTCCACATAAATCATTGAATGCATTGCAAACAGTAGGTTACAAAGAATTTTTTAATTATTTTGATGGGAGCTGTACTTTAGAAAATGCAATTGAAGAACTGAAAAAAAACACCCGTCATTATGCGAAAAGACAAATGACTTGGTTTAAAAAAGATGATGCTGTACAATGGTTTCAGCCGAATGAAGTAGCAGTAATTATTGAAGATTTAGTTTCAAAAATGAATAGTAAAATATCAAACTAAAACTTAAAACCAATAGTCATCATTGCATTGCTTAATGTTCCTCTTTGTTCTGCAAAAGTGTTTGGTTTATCGTTCATACGATATGCAAAAACAGCATCATTGTTCATGCAATGGGCGTAAGCTAAGTCAATAAAAATTCCTTTGTTTCGATACCCGATACCGGCAGTTCCAATAATTTTATTGGCTTGTAATTCACTTGCTGCATAAGGACTTCCATAAAATGCACCGCCCAACCTGAACATGAAAACATTAAACTTCAATTCACCGCCTAATCTAAAATTCACATTGCCTTTGTAATATTCTTTTACTTCATCACTCACAACTTTCAAATAATTTTTGGATACTACATCTTGTTCATCTGCTGTATAAAATCTTGCACCACGATAGTTTACATATTCTATATCAGCGCTGATAAAAGCCCTTTGTTTACGGGTATCGTTCACTTCTCTAAATACATAACTGGCACTGGCTACAGCCCGCCAAGGAGTTAAAATACTGTAGTTTCTGATTCCTGCTTTACCACTATTCAAATTGTCACTGCTTTCTGTTTTAATGCCGGCATAAGCTTCTGTATTTGCAGTTATTGAAGTGCTTATTTGATCGGTCATTGAAATGATTTGTGGCGTGTGCAATGCCAATCCAATTCGCCAATAATCCTGCGGTTTATAAATCATTCCAAACTTGGCTCCAACTCCCCAACCTCTACTTGAAAAATTTTCCTGGTAAGTGAAACTTTTAAAATCATTGTTGGGATTGTTTGCAGCATCAGTTTCACTGTAAGTTAATGTTCGGTTGAAGGAAATTATTGGTATGGTCATACTTCCACCAATGTATAACTTATCATTCATGTTTCCTGCCAATGCCATGGCAATTTCATGATACCCACCTCGTGTATTTGAATTATATTCTTGGTTTACACCAGTTGATATTGGTACCAAACTTTGGTATCCCAAAACTTGTCCGGCAGCACCTCTGATTGTATCAATTAAAAACGTTCTGAATGCAAGAGAAGAACCAAAAATGTAATTGTTTAAAACTGCATTGGTATCTGCATTGTCTCTTGTGATTTCTTCTAAATATTGTTCTGTAAAAGAACTTTGGTTGTTGAATCCTTTGAATTGAATATTGTTGTTGTAATTAGCCATTTGATTTACAGAAAGCGAAAATGCGCTGCTTGTCCATTTGCTGTTATCTACACTGGAAGTACCAATTACAAAACCCAAAGTACCATAATTAAATTTATTTTTTTGAGCAGAAGTATCTTTGCCGCGGTAATTAAATTGGTTGTTGTTCATATTCAATCCGGGTGATAAAATCAGTTCACCTGTTTTAAATAATCCAATACCAGCAGGGTTTACATGAGCTGCAGTAATGTCTCCTCCAAGGCTTCCCATTACGCCACCTGTTGCCATATTTCTTGCACTTCCATTGAAATGAAACCATGCAGTACGTAAGGCTTCATCAGGGGTTTGTGCAAAAGTTGCAGTTGTGTAAACAATAAATATTAGTGTAAATAATTTCTTCATGCAATTGTTATTTATAAAAAGAATTGGCTTTAGTAGTTTGCTTTATCATTTCTTTTAAATAAAGTTTAGTTTCTTCCACCTCTTCCCGAGGAAGTGCTTGTACCTGTACTTTTAAAACCGCCACTATTACCACCGCTTGAACTGCTTGCTGGAATAGAACTTTCATTTGTTCTTACAGGTCTCTCCCAGGTTGTACCGGAATTGCCATTGTTATTGGATGAAGACACTCTTCTCGACAAATTAATTGTATTATTATTTGTTGTTGCTGAGGAATTGTTTGTTTTGGGATTGTAGTAGGTATTGGTATTGCCATAATTTTTATTTCTATAAGCAGTGATATTACTTGTACTTAATGTTCCTTTATAAACGATCGGATTTAAATAATTGATTACATAAATACCATTGTTCCAGTTTTGCCATCCATTGCCCCAGAAATTCTGATTATTCCCCCAATAAGAATTATTGTTGCAATTACAATTATTGAAATTGGAATAATAACTATTCCAACCATTATTTATTGGTGAATTAAAACAATTGGTGTAAGTATACCTTGTATCATACCAATAACTAAAATCATCAATTCTCCTCCAACGTCGGTGATTTCTTACTGACATGCGTAAGTAATTATCATCGGGATTATAATATTCAGAAGGTTCAGATGAATTTCCATTTCTTTGTTTAGCAATACCGGTAGTAGGTGAAAAATAAACATCGTCAGGAGTTTGACCTGTTTGATACATAGTTGAACAAGAGGTGAGTAATAAAAAACTGCAACAAGTAATTAAAATAATATTTTTCATAAAAACAGTTTTAGTAATAACAATGTGAAGTTAATTACATTTGCGGGCAATAAATAGTTGATTTGTTAAAGTATTATATTTTAACATTTTCATGTTTATAGATTTTCTTTCATGAATGAATATTCATAATTAAAAATAACTAAGGGAAATTAATATGAGCAAAGAAATTACAAGTAGGGAACAAGATTATAGCCAATGGTACAATGATCTCGTATTAAAAGGCGGTTTAGCCGATTATAGTGCTGTAAGAGGTTGTATGGTAATCAAGCCTTATGGTTATGCCTTGTGGGAAAATATGCGTGATGTATTGGATAAAATGTTTAAAGACACTGGACATGTAAATGCTTATTTTCCGTTGTTTGTTCCGAAAAGTTTATTTGAAGCAGAAGAAAAAAATGCAGAAGGTTTTGCCAAAGAATGTGCTATCGTAACACATTATCGTTTGAAAAATGATCCTGATAAGCCAGGTAAGTTAATGGTAGATCCGGAAGCAAAGTTGGAAGAAGAGTTAATTGTTCGTCCTACAAGTGAAGCAATTATTTGGAATACATACAAAGGGTGGATTCAATCATACAGAGATTTGCCATTACTGATTAATCAATGGGCAAATGTGGTTCGCTGGGAAATGCGTACACGTTTGTTTTTACGTACTGCAGAGTTTTTGTGGCAGGAAGGGCATACCGCTCATGCTACAAAAGAAGAAGCAATTATTGAAACAGAAAAGATGTTGCATGTGTATGCAGACTTTGCAGAAAACTGGATGGCATTGCCTGTAATCAAAGGTGTAAAAACTGCAAACGAACGTTTTGCAGGTGCAGAAGATACCTATTGTATTGAAGCGCTAATGCAAGATGGTAAAGCGTTACAAGCAGGTACTTCACATTTCTTAGGTCAAAATTTCGCCAAAGCTTTTGATGTAAAATTCAGTGACAAAAACAATCAGCTTGATTATGTTTGGGCAACAAGTTGGGGCGTAAGTACCAGATTAATTGGTGGTTTGGTAATGGCTCACAGTGATGACCAAGGGTTGATTTTACCTCCAAAAATTGCACCTACACAAGTGGTAATTGTACCAATTTATAAAGGTGAGTCAGAAAAAGAAAACATTGATGCAGTTGTTCATACATTAACAGCAGATTTAAAAAATTTAGGTATTCGGGTAAAATATGACGATAGCGAAAACCAACGTCCAGGTTGGAAGTTTGCAGAGTATGAAATGAAAGGTGTACCTGTTCGTATTGCAGTTGGGACAAGGGATTTAGCCAATCAGGTGGTTGAAGTTGCAAGAAGAGACACCAAAGAAAAATCAACAGTAAGTTTGGAGGGAATTTCAAATTACATCAACAACCTGTTGACTGAAATTCAGCAAAATATGTTTAATAAAGCGAAAGCTTATCGTGATGAACATATTACCAAAGCAAATACCTGGGATGAATTCATGGATATATTAGACAATAAAACAGGTTTTGTTAGTGCACATTGGGATGGTACTTCCGAAACAGAAGATGCAATAAAAGATAAAGCAAAAGCTACTATTCGTTGTATTCCTTTAAACAATGAGCAGGAAGCCGGCACTTGTATTTTCTCCGGAAAACCAAGCACACAAAGGGTTTTATTTGCAAGGGCTTATTAGCATTAATAATTAGTAATTGAAAAGTACAATGGCAGGACTACAAGTATCTACTTTAGTCCTGCTTTTCGTTACAACTCCGCCACACCCCAAAACACCAGCCTTCAGCGGGGTTTTCACTACAATCAGGTGTATAAAAAATCTTTGCAAATTCTAAAGAAAGAAAGGCTGCAAATATATTTAAGCTTGATATGCTTTCAAAAGCTGCACACATTCTACAGCTTCTTTTACATCGTGTACACGTAAAATGTTTCCACCATTTAGTAATCCAATGGTGTGTAAAACAGTAGTTCCATTTAATGCTTCTTCTGCAGTAATACCTAAGGTTTTATAAATAGTAGATTTTCTTGAAACACCTATTAATATTGGTTTGTGTAACATTTTAAATACATTCAATTCTCGTAATAATTGAAAATTATGCGCAATTGTTTTGCCAAAACCAAAACCAATATCAATGATAATATCTTGTATGCCTGCTTGGCTGCAAGTATTGGTACGTTCAATAAAAAAATCTAAAACTTCTTTCGAAACATTTTCATAATGAGGATTTTGTTGCATGTTTTGTGGCGTGCCTTTCATGTGCATACATATATAAGGAACATTGAATTGTGCCACTGTTGAAATCATGTTTGCATCCATCAATCCACCGCTTACGTCATTCACTATTGATGCACCCGCCTGAATGGCTTCTGCTGCTACAGTTGCATTAAATGTGTCTATAGAAATAATACAATCTGCGAATTGTTTTTTGATGGCTTCAATACTTGGTATCACTCGTTGCAATTCCTCTTTTGTATCAATTGCAATGCTATTGGGTTTGGTACTTTGTCCGCCGATATCAATAATTGCAGCACCTACCTGCAACATTTTTTCTGCCTGCATTAAACTTGCTTCAACCGTATTTTTTCTGCTGTTGGCATAAAATGAATCAGGGGTTGTATTGATAATTCCCATTACAATTGGATGTTCGATTGTAATGAGTTTTCCGTTGCAGTTGAGTGTGAATAGGGAATTTTGCATAATTATTTTGTCAGACTAAAAATACCGTTTCACTACGATTTAACGCCAACTTTTTTTAACATTGAAAATGATTGTAAAATTGTATCTATTTTAGGGAATTAAAATTGCTTTTTTATGCTTGATATTATATCTTGCGCTAACTAAATTAAATTGTTCATCAAAGGAATAAATGTTGAAGCGTGCGACGCAACAGGTGTTGAATGATGTACTTTTGACCGCTTCATAAAAATATAAAAATGACAACAACCAATAACGAATACGACGAAGTAATTACACAGTGTAAAGATATTTTTATTAAAAAAACAAAAGATTACGGCACTGCCTGGCGTGTATTGCGCACGATTAGTGTTGTAGATCAAATATTTATCAAAGCCTTACGTATTCGGACCATACAAGAGAAAAAAACACAATTGGTTGGTGATGATATTGCGAGTGAATTTAAAGGTATTATTAACTATGCTGTAATTGGAATGATACAATTACAAATTGGTGATGCAAAAGTAGATGAACTTTCTGTAGACGAGGTGAATACATGGTACGATAAATATGTGGCTTTTGCAAAAGCAACTATGGAAAATAAAAACCATGATTACGGCGAAGCCTGGAGGGATATGAGTCAGGAAAGCTTTGCAGATTTAATTTTAATGAAGTTGCAACGCATCAAACAGATTTTAGCCAATGATGGCAAAACCATTATTAGTGAAGGCATTGATGCCAATTATGTAGATATTTTAAATTACAGTGTGTTTGCTTTGATATTGATGTAATCTGTATTTGGTGCGTTTAATTGTTTATGAAGTTTAAAGAGTAAAACGGATTGTTTGAATGTTCTTTTAATTTTTGAAGTATGAAAAAGTGGCTAATTGTTGTTCGTTGGTTTGTTGGATTATTATTTATTTTTTCAGGGTTGATCAAAGCCAATGACCCGTTGGGGTTGAGCTATAAAATGCAGGAGTTTTTTGAAGCCTGGCAATTGAATGGCTTTCACAATTATACTTTGTTTGCTTCTATTGGTATGAATATTTTAGAAGTAGTTGCCGGTGTAGCTGTAATTGTTGGGTGGCAAATGAAACGTTTCAGCTGGTTATTGTTGTCATTAATTACTTTCTTTACTTTCCTTACTGCGTATGTTTTGTTTTCCGGTAAAATTCACGCCTGCGGCTGCTTTGGTGATTGTTTGCCACTAACACCATTACAAACATTTATCAAAGATTTGATGCTTTTGTTTTTAATAGTGTTGCTGGTATTAAAATCCAAAGAAGTTAAAAGTTATTTCAAATCTGCTGTTTCGGTAACCATTATTTTGTTTGCTTTATTGGGTACGCTGGGCATACAATTGTATGTACAAAAGCATTTACCTGTTTTAGATTGTTTGCCCTACGCAAAAGGAAAAAATATTTTAGAAGGGATGCAATTACCTCCAAATGCAGTCTCGGATAGTTTTGCTATTACTTTTAAATACAAAAAGAATGGTCGGCTAATTGAGTTTGATCAGAATAATTTTCCTGCAGATTTTGACAGCACGTATGAATATGTAAACAGGTACGATAAATTGGTAAGAAAGGGTACAGGCTTGCCCAAGATTGTTGATTTTTCTCTAACCACCTTATTTGGCAATGATTCTACAAAATCAATTTTAAATAAATCTGATTATTACTTACTGCTTTTTGTAAAGGAATTTGCTGCAGTTGATGAATGGAAAACTGCTTCTTTTGGCAGATTAATTGATGTATTGAGAACTAAAAATATTTCCTATTTTGTTGTTACAGCAGATGTGTTGGGCGCACAAAATTATTTTTTAGACAGTCGTATTTTAAAATGTGATGCAACTGTCATTAAAACTGCAGCAAGGGTAAATCCAACCTATTTTTTAATGAAAGGACCAGTAGTATTGGAGAAAATGTGTAATTCAGAAACTGGAAAAATGATACATATTTTATCTAAAATTTAGTATTAGCATACTCCAAAACAAATGGATACTTCAACTGAAATGCTTCCGGAATAGCAAATTTGTTGCTGCTACAATAACCAATCAACAAACAATCAGCCAGGCATTGCAGGCATTTTACAACAATGGATGCACCTGTGCTTTAAGTGTATATACTTCTCAGGGGTGCTGTCTTTTTGTGGTAATAAATGATGGTTTAAAAGTATGTTTAAAAGAAGTTACTGTAAAATTGAAGAGATCGGTTTAAGGGCGTGCTTCTTTGATTGTTACTATTTTTTGCCTGGTATTTTGAAGTTTTTAAAAACTTAAATTCATGGAAATTTATTTATAATTATTTGGACGTACTAGGTATATATACTGTAGTTTTAAAAGAGGGAGATTAGATTATACTAATCTCCCTGAATTATGATTATTGAATCCTTGTATTAAATTCCACTTCAATATCTGTACTTGATTTTGAACTATTTACCAAGTCGCCAATAGCTTTGCCCGGAGGTGTACCGCCATAATGACGAAGTGTAACTTTAACTTTACCTGTTGCTATGGATCCAGTTGTCCATGTTCCAGTTATGCCAAGCGGCACACCATTTCCATCATTATTTAAACCACTTACAAGAATATTACTACCTACTGTGGGTTCATAATAAAAACGATGTTCATCTGCTTCGGCTGCTACTTCTGTAGTTATGTCCTCGGCAGGGGTTTTAGTTTCGTTTAGAAGTTGTACTGTTGCATTATACGATTTAGAAGGTGCTAAAACAATTTGGTCTTGTGTTGGAGCTGTCCCGCCTGGTCCATCTGGGTCTTTAAACTGATAAGTTAAAGTAGCTCCACCACCAACTGGTACAAACGTCAATTTCATAGTTGTGATAACTTCCTCATGATTGTGTTCGTGCTCGGAATGTTTTTTACATGATGTTATCAGGGCACTGAAAACTAAGATTCCCATTACTACTTTCAATAACTTTTTGTTCATTTTTTTTGATTTTTGATTTTTAGTTAAATAATTGATTTTTTGCTTTTATTGTAAATTAATTTTAAGCCTAACACTAATATTTCTGCCCATTTCATCAGAGAAATATCGCATACTATTTAGGTAATCTCTATACACAGAATTGAATAAATTTCTAACACCAAAGCTTATGGATAATGGTATATTATAAACTTGAAATGTTGAAGAAGCATTCATATTTAATAATGTATATGCTGCTGGTGGTGCTTTGTAATCTTGCTTTCCATTTGAATCACTTGGCACATTTTTTTGTTGCATTACATTCATCATTTCTACACTTATAGATGTATTAGAAATTTTTTTACCATCTTTTAAATTATAGGTTA
>CANGTN010000024.1 GCA_947456805.1 Chitinophagaceae bacterium
GTGTAACAGGTGCTACAGGAGCAACAGGAGCGATAGGCGTTACAGGAGCAACAGGTGCAACAGGCTTACAAGGTATTCAAGGTGTAACAGGTGCTACAGGAGCAATTGGCGCAACTGGTGCAACAGGTTCGGTTGGGGCCACTGGTGCAACTGGAGCGTCGTCAGTAACTACATTTAGAGTTGTAACAGGAACAACCATTAATATATTAAGTACAGACAATGCTATATCAGCAACTAATGCAGGTGCTACAACCTGGAATCTTCCTTCTCCAACTGGTCTTTCTGGTAAAATATTCTATCTTTCTTGTACTAGCATGACTGGCGGTGGAATAATTTACAGAAGTAGTACGGCTTTGATTTTTGGATTTGGTTTATCTAGTTCAGGTGCTAACGATACTTCGGCAGCATCTACTGGGTTTTCATATTGTACAATTACTACCGACGGCACAAACTGGTATATCCTAAACTTACAATAAACAACCAAAATAGTTGTTTATAGTTACATCAAATAATTTATAAACAAAGCCTGATTGCATATAACAATCAGGCTTTGTTGTAAGTATAATTATTACCTTCCGATAAAAATATATATTATACGTTTCCTTATATAGAAGTGATGAATTTGCTGAAACCCAAAGGAATTTATATTATTCAGGTAACCGATTTAAATGGGAAAGTGTTTACTGAAAAAGTAATCAGAGATTAATTGAACACAAAAAAATCATTTATAAGAAAGAGTTGCACTTAAAAATGCAGCTCTTTTTTTAGACTATCAACTTGCTTTAAAAAGTTGGTACAAAAACTGGGGACAATTGAGCAAGTGAAAAGTCTATTATTTTTTTGTAGCAATTGGCTTTAATTCTTTTCCCGGCTGCATTTGGTGCTTTACGCAAATAGTCCTCCCAAAGCTGCGGGCTATTTTTCTGCAATCTCCATGCCTTTGAACTTTACTAAAAAGGGGGAGCTTACAGCTTAGCATATGCCCTATCATTTTTTAATTGTTGCTGCGATGCTACAATTCAATTACAAAAATTAATTTAAATAATCCCTTTTTACAGTTATTATCTTTAGCACTACTTAGTAATTTGTATTCATTACAATAATTCATCGCATCTTTTACAATATATCAATAACGATTTCTTGTAAATACATCTACCAGCCATTGCAGAATACTTGAGCCAGTGGAGAAATATGTAAAACGAAGTAATAATCTAGATTAATCATTAAATCACCCTACCACTTTTTTTACATTCCCTGTTGTTTTTAATACGCCCCAGTATTGTAATTCTCCTAAAATTGCTTTTCTTAAAGTTTGAAACAATACCGCCATCATTAACGAACAATACAAGAATCGTTGTGGAATTGACTAAAATAGTTTTCAAGGTTTTTCTTTTTCAAATGCAAAAGCAATAAAATCAACAATTACTAAAGACATAAATTGTGTTTTTAATTTCCGGTGCAGATCTAAAACATTGTTGGCAGATGTAGTAAAATATTTTGAAACCCACCATTTATATTTTAATTGGGCATTATTGGCGTCGCACATTTCAGAGTTCTGTTATTTGTCCCGCATAAGATTTTTTAGCTGTTAATTTTACTAATTAAATATATTTTCATTACTTTTATATATTGAAACTGCAAAATATGAGAAAAAACCAATATAATTTTTGGGTTATTACCCTTCTTATCGCAACTATATTAGTGGGTTGCTCTATTACAAAAAACAGTAAAAAAAATCTTGAAGATGCGGAAGAGGGTAAAATACCTCTTAAAGATAGAATAGATTTGGCTTGGGCACAAGAAAGACAAATGACACAAGATCCGGTTTTGGGTTATGTACCCAAAGAAAGGATTATACCAGCATGGGACTATACCAAAAATGTAATGGCAAGTGCAAGAACTACTGCGGCAATTAACAACGTTAATTGGGTAGAAGTAGGACCCAAAAATTGTGGTGGCAGAAGCCGTGCGGTTTTAGTAGATTTAAATGATGCAACCCGAAAAACAGTTTTTGTTGGAAGTGTTGGTGGGGGTTTATGGAAAACAACAGATATCACACAAGCAGAACCTAATTGGCAGGTTGTAAATGATTTTTTTGGCAATATTGCCATTACATCTATTGCACAAGACCCAAGCAATCCACAAATAATGTATTTTTCTACTGGGGAAGGCTATGGTAATATTGATGCAATTAGAGGTTTAGGTGTTTGGAAAAGCACCAATGGTGGCAGCACTTGGTCCCAATTATCAGCCACCAATAATGCCAACTTTTATTATTGCCAAAAAATTCAAGTAAGTAGCACAGGGGTTTTATATGTTGCAACATCTTCGGGTTTGCAGAGAAGTGCAGATGGCGGTGCAAGTTTTGCAAAAGTGTTGGGCACTGGGTTAAGTATTACAGGTGCTGCAAGTGATTTTTGTTACGATGTTGAAATTGCTGCCAATGGGCATGTGTATGCAAGTTTAGCAGGCACTTTACATAAATCAACCAACAGTGGTGTTACTTTTGGCACAAACTTACCTATTGGTATTACAGCAAGCCGGATTGAAATTGGACTTGCTCCTAACGATGCCAATTATGTATATGTTTTATGCGAATCCTCAGCCGTAGTTTCTGGCATTGCATTGAGTACAAATGGGGGAACTAGTTTTACAACCAAAACCGAGCCTGCCGATGCCGACACGGACATTCCGGCAACAGATTTTTCCAGAGGCCAAGCATGGTATGATTTAACTATTGTTGTAGATCCCAATAATAAAGATGTAATTTTTGTAGGTGGAATTGATTTGTTTAAATCCACCAATGGTGGCACTAATTGGCAACAAGTAAGTCATTGGTATGGTGGATTTGGTTTTCAAGAAGTACATGCCGATCAGCACAGTATTATTTTTAGTCCTGGCAGTAGCACCATTGTTTATTTTGTAAATGATGGAGGTATTTACCAAACAGATAACGCAACTGCAGCAATACCTACCATAAACGTAAAAGAAATTAACTATAATACCACTCAATTTTATGCAGCAGCCATGAGCCCAACTGCATTAAGTTTCGATTTTTTAGCTGGTGCACAAGACAATGGGTCGCATAAATTTAACCAATCTGTTATTCACAATACCACAGAAGTATCTGGTGGGGATGGTGCTTTTTGTCATATCGACCAAAACGAACCACAATATTGGTTTAGTAGTTATGTTTTTAATAATTATTATAGAAGTATAGATGGTGGTTCATCATTTACAGGGGTTAATCACGGTGATAATGGCCATTTTATTAACCCAACAGATTACGATGACATTGCCAACATAATGTACTGTGCTAGAAATAACAATGAATACTTACGTTGGGATAACCCACAAACAGGTAACACATTTTCGCCTATTTCAGTTACTGCATTTAGTGGTAAAGTTTCTGCAGTTAAAGTATCGCCTAATACCTCCAATAGAGTTTTCTTTGGAACCAATGGCGGCCGCATAGTTCGTGTTGACAATGCAAATGGTGCATCACCAACTGCTACCAATATCTCAACGGGTTTACCCAGTGCTTATGTATCATGTGTTGAGGTTGAAACTGGTAATGACAATCATCTTTTGGTAACGTATAGTAATTATGGTGTAACCAACATTTGGGAAACCACCAATGGTGGCACATCGTGGACACAAGTAGAAGGCAATTTACCGGATATGCCAATACGCTGGGCATTGTTTAACCCCAATAACAACGATCAAGCAATAATTGCAACTGAGTTGGGTGTTTGGAGTACTGATAATTTAAATGGAGCAACCACCAATTGGGGTGCAAGCAATACAGGCTTAGCCAATGTTCGAGTTGACATGTTGCAAGTTAGAAGCAGCGATAAATTGGTGATTGCTGCTACGCATGGAAGAGGATTGTTTTATTCTGATGTTTTTACTGCAGCAACAGCTAATTTCACGGTTGACAAACAACTAACCTATCAGGGGGTAAATATTAATTTTGATAGCAAAGCCTCATATAAAGCAACTTCTTGGAGTTGGAATTTTGGTGATGGCACGGTATCCTCAGCACAAAATCCTTCTAAAACGTATACTACTGCGGGAAAGTTTAATGTAACGCTTACCATAAATAGCGGTGGTTCAACCATTACAAAAAATTCATACATACATATTCTTCCTAATAGGGGCACACCATATGTTGTTGCAACAGATGGTGGCACTTTTGAAATAAACCCTAACGATTTTGGGTCACAAGCTATTCTTGGAGGTATTGATAAGTGGCAAAGAGGAGTGCCAACAAATACACTTATCACGGTAAATTCTGGAACCAATGTGTGGAAAACAGATTTGGCTGCAAATTTAACACCGGGCGATTATGTGTGTGTTTTACAAACCCCTTCTTACAATTTTTCTAGTGCTACAAGTGCTTATACATTGAAATTTAGGCGAAGTCAGCGAGTGGCTTTTTGTAATGCACCCTATGCCGTACAATGTCAATACTCAACAGATAAAGGGGTTACTTGGACAAGATTGGGTGTAAATGCAGATGCAAATGGTTCTAATTGGTATGAAAGAGGCCCTACCTCCGGCTGTCCGATCGCTACAGGAATATTTGAAGACGGATACGGTTGGGCAAATAATGTTAACAACATCCTAACTACCTATAATTTAACAGCCGGAGTTCCAGACCTGGTTGGTCAAACTAGTGTTACATTTAGGTTTGTATTGTCTGTTGCATCTGGTTATTCTGCTGCTGGTTATGCAGTAGATGGCTTTATGATTGATGATTTTGAAATTACAGGCCCATCAAATGCTGCTATACCAACTTGGAATGGTACCATATGGAGTGGTGGCACACCAAACGGAACTACAGATGCTGTTATTGCCAGCAGTATAGCACCGTCAGCAACATTTAGTTGTAGAGATTTAACCATTAACAGTGGTGCAAGTTTAAACACCACCAACATTACAGCCAACGTATTTGGTAATATTGTAAACAATGGTAATGGTATTAGTGGTACAGGCACATTAAATATAGCAGCCAATAGTAGTATTAGTGGTAATAATATGGATGTAACAGGTGTATTGACAGTAGCTAGTGGCGCAACGTTAACAACCAATAATTTGATTACCTTAAAATCTACTTCAATAGCCAACACTGCAATGGTGGGCAATAGTGCAGGGTCAATAATTGGAAATGTAATCGTAGAAAGGTTTATTCCAGCAAAAAGGGCATTTAGATTAATAGCCCCTGGTGTTACTACTACAAGCACAATTAATACCAACTGGCAAGAAAACCAAAGCAATACTACTACGTCAAGTAACAGCAATACTATTGCTGGTTATGGTACACATATAACTGGTATTAGTCCTAATTCAAATGGGTTTGATGCTACTGTAAACAATAATCCTTCTCTGTTTACATTTAGCAACACATCTGCTAATACCTGGGCTGCTGTTGCAAATACAAATGCAACAACTTTAAACGCATTAACTCCCTATCGTTTATTTGTACGCGGTAGCAGAGCTACTAACCTAAACAGCAATACTGCTACAGCAGATAATACTATTTTAAGAGCTACTGGTACTTTGAATAACAATACCAGCGTAGTATTTAATAGTACAAGTACACCAACTGCATTAAATACAACCAGTACTGTAAACCAAAATTTCAGTATGATAGCAAACCCTTATTGGTCTCCTATTAACTGGGCAACAATTACTAAAGCCAATGTTGGTGGCACTTATTATATATGGGATCCAAATATGAGTACCAGAGGTGCATATACAAGTTGGAATGGATTAGTAGGAAGTGCAGGGACCATCAATCAATACATACAACCAGGTCAAGCATTTTTTATTACCAGTACGAATGCCAGCCCGAGTTTAACAATTCAACAAAGTGACAAAGCTGCTGTGGCTGCAAACCTTACGGGAACATTTAGAACGGCACAAGAAGATTTTGCAAAACTAGCAATCACTCTAAAATACACCAATACAGATGGAAACGAAATAACCGCAGATGGAGCTACAGCTATTTTTGGAAATTATAAAACAGCTATTGATGCCAATGAAGAAGCATATAAACTTGGTAATTTAGATGAAATGTTGAGCATTAACCGTAATGGAACATTTTTATCTATTGAAGCAAGACCTTTACCAGTTTTTGAAAACGATACATTACCTCTTCAACTAAGTCAATATACGCAAAACCAATATAAACTAGAGGTTGCTGCTACCAATTTTAATTATGCTAGCAAAGCAGGATTTGTAATAGATAATTTCTTGAAAAAGTCATACATATTAGATCTTGATGGAAAAACTATCGTGCCTGTTGTTTTAACCACAGATGCTGCTAGTAAGGCTGCTAACAGATTTATGGTGGTATTAGGGAAGCCTAAAATACCAATAGTTGTTACTAACTTAAGTATTAGCCTAAATCCTAATCCAGCCAATGGTATCGTACAACTAACCTACAGCCAACCAGAAGTATTGGAAGCAACTGTAACTATTACAGATGTTGCAGGCAAACTTTTACAAACTCTAGTTTTAGGCAAAGTACAATCTGGTAAAAAAACAATTGATATTAGTACGTTACAAAAAGGAAATTACTATGTACAGTTTAGTAACGGAGTAGATGTTAAAACAGAAAAGTTAATAGTGCAGTAAAACCAAATATGCAATTGTATGTAAGAAGTGAATTACAAATATAGCTTGTAGTTCACTTCTTTTTTTTCTGTAAATAGCCGCAATAAATTGCTGCTTTTTCTAAACTGTTTACTTTAATTCATTAATGGGTGATAAAATTTCTTGGAGGAAAATTAAGATTACAGCAGCAGCAAAAACTAGCACTGCAAACAGCCACGATCAGCTTCATTCTAAACAGCTTTGAGTAATTTTTTTTATAAAATAAATTTAATGCTATTGTTGAATAAAGTTTTACTATCAAAGCCGTCAAGTATTGGCTATGCAGAATACATAATGATATCCTCAATTTATCCAATTACCTCTTTTATATTAGCCGTTCTTTTTAAAACGCCCTTGTTTTTCTACAACATTCTACTGCAATTACTCTTAAACTCAACAATAACAATCTGGCTGTTAGAATTGATAACTAAATTGTAGTATTTTTTGAATCACTATTTTAAAACAACCAATATACTGATGGCTTGAGTTATGTATTATTTGAGATCAATTCTACTTTGTTTTCCGCCAAACTTATTTTCAAATCCCTAATCGTATCTATTAGTAAGAAATTTGTTTTTTCTTTCAATGCAATAAATGCTTCTGTGCTTTGATCGCTTGGAGTATAATATTCTATTGTAATTATGTGGGCATTGTTTCCGGTATCATTCAAATACACCAAACTGTTTTCAATTAGAGATTCATTAGATAAACCAATTTGAATAGCCTTTATCAAAGATTTTATTTCCTGAGTTGAAGTATGTATATCAAGATTCAGTTTTACATCTACCCTTCGTTGAGTGCGTTGTGATATATTATCCAAAATGCTGTCTACCATTTGCTTATTGGGAACAGTAATATATGTTTTATTTTCTGTTCTGATTCTTGTGCTGCGCAATCCAATTTTTTCAATCGTGCCTGTAAAATTGTGCACTTTCACCGTTTCTCCTGTACTGAAAGGCTTATCAAAAAATATGATTAAAGAGGCTATTAAATTTTCTAAACTTTCTTTAGTAGCCAATGCAACAGCGGCTCCAACCAAACTTAAGCTTGTAAGTAAATTGCCAATATTTTTATGAAAAGAAAATTGAAGTACCAACAGAATACCCATTAACACCAAAATAGCCTTAAAGAAATCTTTGAAAAATACAAGTAATTGATTTTCGGTAACCTCTTTTGATAAATCTGCTTTTTCTTTTATTACAATAGCGATAAAGTCAATTAATCTTAAACAAAGCCAGATAAATATGGTAATTAAAATGCCATTTGATATTGAATCAATAATAGTTTTAAAAGATATTTTGAAAACTTTGAAGTCCAATACTTCCGGAAAATACAATCTGTCCAATGCAATAAAAGAAATAATTAACACCAAAAAAACACTTAATGGCTGAACAACTAAATCAAAAAATTCTTTTCTGTGTGTATTCTTCCTGAACCTTGCCAGCATACCAAAAATGAGACCTGCAAAGTATTTGCTGATATGTTTTTTTAAAATAACAGCAATCAATATAATACCAACAACAATTAAATAACTTTGGATTGTGTTGTTCAGTAATTGTTGTTGTAAAAAATTTTGCATTTACTATATCTTTAGTTTATCAAACACTAAAAATATTAAAGATTGTAGTTACAATTTTTTATAAGACACTTTTTTAATTGTATTTCCGTTAACATTTTTGTAAAATTCCCTTTTGCGATAATAAATATTAGTTCACTATTTAATCCCTGATGTTAATTTGTAAAAATTAAGAAAAACTTTTCTGTATGATTAGGTGTTATTTTTGATGTAAGATTGCATTTGGTTATCCATTAAGTGTAATTTAGGCCTTAATAAAAACCAAGACCAACCAATATGACTTCATACGAAAGGTTATTTGTTGATAATAAAAAATGGGCGAATAGAATGGTTGTTGATGATCCTGAATTTTTCAGTAGATTGTTGAATATTCAGAAGCCTGAATTTTTATGGATTGGTTGCAGTGACAGCAGGGTGCCAGCTAATGAAATAACAGGTACTCAACCCGGTGAAATATTTGTGCATCGAAATATTGCAAATATGGTGGTGCACACAGATTTAAATTTGTTGAGTGTATTACAATATGCAGTAGAAGTTTTAGAGGTAAAACATATTATTGTTTGTGGGCATTATGATTGTGGCGGTGTAAAGGCTGCAATGAGCAACCACAATCTGGGAATCATCAATAAATGGTTGCGTAATATTAAAGACGTTCATCGCTATCACAGGCAAGAAGTAGATGCAATTGCAGATGAGGGAGTAAGAATAAATAGGATGGTAGAACTAAATGTGCAGGAACAAGTAATGAACCTTGCCAAAACATCTATCATCCAAAAATCATGGAAACAAAAAAATCAACCCCATATTCATGGTTGGGTATATGACCTGCACGACGGAATTGTAAAGTCTGTTTTCGAAATGGCAGCAGGTACACATATAGATCCATTATATGAGTTTGATAATCTATAAAATAACATTATGGGAAAAGAAAGTTCAGGGTCAATGATGTCTTCATCAACAAAGCTATTAACCTTAATTAAACTTGATAAAAAAGACATCTCTACAATTTATGTTTTTGCAATACTTGGAGGGCTTATTTCTTTGAGTTTACCATTGGGTATACAAACAATTATTTCATTTGTACAAACTAATCAAATTAGTGCATCGGTTGTAGTTTTAATTACAATTGTTGTATTGGGTGTTTTCTTAAATGGGCTTGTACAGGTAAGGCAAATGCAGGTAATTGAAAAAGTTAAACAAAAAATATTTACTAGATATTCATTGGCTTTTGCAGATAAGTTGCCAAAACTGAATATTGAAAAATTAGATAATTACTATTTGCCAGAATTGGTCAATCGTTATTTTGATACCATCTCTTTAACTAAAGGAATTGAAAAACTTTTACTAGATATTCCTGCTGCTATCATTCAGATATTTTTTGGTTTAATATTACTTTCATTTTATCATCCGGTATTTATTGCATTTGGTGCACTTTTAATTTTTATTGTAATTATTATCATTCGTTTTTCTTCTCCACAAGGATTAGCAACTAGCCTTAAAGCAAGCGATTATAAATATGGTATGGCTGCTTGGTTAGAAGAAATGGCGAGGGTAATCAAGTCTTTCAAATTTAGCAAAGGCACTTCGTTGCACATGAAAAAAAGTGATACGCTTATAAGTAATTATTTAGAAGCAAGAACTGCACACTTTAGGGTTTTACTTACCCAATATTGGAGCTTCATTTTATTTAAAATAATCATTACAGCAGCCATGTTAATGATGGGGACTGTTTTATTAATTGATAATAAAATATCAGTAGGTCAATTTATTGCAGCGGATATTGTAATCATTACAATTATTGGCTCTGTAGAAAAACTAATTGGCTCATTAGATAAAGTATATGATACCCTTACCTCTATTCAAAAATTAAGTAAAATTTTAGATAGTGAAATTGAAACTAGTGGCGGTATTCCAATTGCCGATAATAATAAAGGGATGACCGTTGAATTTGATAAGGTTAGTTTTAGTTACAACGATGAAGAAAAGGTTTTGGATGAAATTTCATTTCGTATATCACCTGGTCAAATGGTTTGTCTGAAAGGTGCTTCAGGTTCGGGAAGAACAACGATTTTAAGGTTACTTTCCGGTGCTTATAACAATTTTGATGGCAGTGTATTAATTGATAGCATTCCTATTGGAAATTACAACTTACAAAGTTTGAGAAGCAACACTGGCATACTTTTAAACCAACAGGATATTTTTCAAGGTACTTTATTAGAAAACATTACACTTGGCATCGAATCAATTACTATTAAAAACATTACTGAACTTGCAGAAAAAGTTGGGCTTTCCGATTTTATCAAAAACAACAAGGAAGGCTTTGATACAGTATTAGATCCTTTAGGAAAAAGGCTTTCCAAAAATGAACGACAAAATATTTTATTACTTCGTGCATTGGTTGGTAATGCCAGATTGTTATTACTCGAAGAGCCTTTTGATCATTTAGATGAACAACAAAAAGCAAGTATTATTGAATTACTGAAAGCAAATAAAAAATATACTATTATTATCACTTCACAAAAAGAAGATACGGCTAGTTTTTGCGATGTTGTATTTACTTTAAATGAAGGAAAGATAGTTTAATTAAAAGACTTAAAGCACAACTAATTGCGAATACAATGGATAACAAATCTTATTTATCAACCAATATTGAAGATGATTTGCAACAATATGAATTGCAGTCTTTTCAAAAGATTTATTGGATTCATAAAAAAAATAGTGTTAAAAAATGGGGCTTAGGCACTCTCGTTTTTTTATTATTCATTCTTTTTTTGCCCTGGACTCAAAACATTAGGGCAAAGGGTGTTGTAACTACTTTAAAACAAGAAGAGCGGCCACAGGAAGTAAATACCATCTTGGCAGGAAAGGTTTTAAAATGGTATGTAAAAGAAGGGGATTTTGTAAAAAAAGGCGACACTATTTTACAATTGGGCGAGGTAAAAGTTGATTACTTTGATCCACAATTACTCAACAGAACAAAACAACAAATAGAGGGCAAAACTGCTGCTGTAAAGGGTTACGAAAATAAAGCTGCTACCGCCGCAAAACAAGTAAGTGCATTAACTTCAGGACAACAGTTGAAACTACAATCACTAGATAATAAAATTGTTCAACAACAATTAAAAATTACAAGCGACAGTACAGATTTAATTGCCGTAAACAATGAATTAGCTGTTGCTAAAAGACAAATTGAAGCTGCAAAAAATATGTTAGACAGCGGTGCTATCAGCTTGGTAGATTATGAACGAAGAAAAGTAAGTTTCCAAAATGCACAAGCTAAAAAAATAAGTATAGAAAATAAATACTACCAAGGTAAACAAGAACTCATCAATTATCGCATTGAAAAAAACAGTACGATACAAGAATACATTGATAAAATTTCCAAAGCAGAAGGCGATCAGTTTAGTTCTATTTCAAGTGTTGCAAGCGGACAAGCGGATGTTGCAAAATTAGAAAACATGTATGCAAGCTATGATATTCGAAATCAATTATACTACATAACTGCACCACAAAGCGGACAAATAACGAAAGCAAAAAAAGCAGGTATTGGAGAGTTTATGAAAGAAGGCGAAATGATTGTTGAAATTATTCCCGACAATGCACAACTTGCCGTTGAATTGTTTATTGAACCTATGGATTTGCCTTTGGTTGCCAAAGGACAAAAAGTAATGTTTTTCTTTGATGGATTTCCGGCAATTGTATTTAGTGGCTGGCCCAACGGAAGCTACGGAACCTTTAGTGGAATTGTAACTGCAGTTGAAAGAAATGTAAGCAGCAACGGAAAATTCAGAATCTTGGTTGCAGAAGATAATACTCAAAAAAAGTGGCCTAAAGGTTTGCGAATTGGTGGTGCCGCCAGAGGATTTGCACTGTTAAAAGATGTTCCAATATATTACGAATTATGGCGTAATATCAATGGATTCCCGGCTGAATATTATGAAGTAAATAATTCGCCCAAAGAAAAAAAATAGAGGCTTGTTTGTAAAAAGATACGCATGAAAAAAGTTCTGTTTATTGCTTGTTTTACTGTCAATTGCTGTTTTGCACAAACAGAGAAAAAAGTATTGTTTACCCCCGAATCTTTTATTCAATTGGTTAGGCAATATCATCCTGTAGTAAAGCAAGCAAATATTCAAGTTCAAAAAGCAGAAGCAGATATTTTATCAAGCAAAGGCGGCTTTGACCCCACAATAGAAGTGAATGCTGAGAACAAAACTTTTGACGGTAAAAACTACTACTTCCATACCAATCCGGAAATAAAAATTCCTACACCAATTGGGCTTGATGTAAAAGCTGGTTTAGAAGAAAATGGTGGTCAATTTTTATCTTCAGAAAGCAGTGCAGGCCGCAGTAGTTATGCCGGCATTGACGTAGCCCTTGCCAAAGGAATGTTGATGGATAAAAGAAGGGCCGCGTTGCAGCAATCAAAAATATTTGGCAAACAAAGTGAACAAGAACGATTGAAAATTGTGAATGATATTTTGTTTGATGCTTATGTAAGTTATTGGCAATGGGCTGGCGCTTATCAGTTGTATAATATTTATTCAAAATATTTTCAGATTGCGAATGACAGATTAAGACTTACAAGAATCGCATACACCAATGGTGACAGAGCACTTATAGATACGATTGAAGCGTATACACAAGTTCAAAATTTTGATTTGTTACAAACAGATGCTTTAATAAAACTCAACACTGCAAAGTTTGATATCAGTAATTTTTTATGGTTGCAAAACGACAGTGCATATTTGTTGCCACAACAGTTTGTACCCGATACCATTCAGTTTCAGATGACGCAAACCGTTGCTTCATTAGAGCAGTTAATTACACTATCAAATGCCAACAACCCATCTTTACGGAGTTATGATTATAAGTTACAGGCTTTGGAAGTAGAGCGTAAATTAAAGTTTCAAAACCTGCTTCCGGTACTTAATTTGAAATACAATTTATTGAACAAAGATTACTATGTTTTTAAAGGATTGAACAATAGCTTGCTGGAGAACAATTACAAATGGGGAATTGATTTTAAGTTGCCGATTTTTATAAGAGAGGGAAGAGGTGAATATAGAAAAGCAAAATTAAAAATTGCAGAAACCAATTTGGAACTTAATGCCAAACGATGGGAGATAGAAAATAAAATTAAAAATTATTATACCGAAACCAATTTATTGCAACAGCAAATTACCACTGCTAAAAAAGCTTATGGCAATTTTGATGCTTTGTTAAAAATCGAAACCCTGCGTTTTGCAAATGGTGAAAGCAGTTTGTTTTTGGTAAACAGCAGAGAAAACAAATTGATTGAAATACTACAAAAACAAGTAGAACTTACCATTAAATATTTCAAAGCGAAATATGCAATTGACTGGGCATCGGGGAGTTTGAGGTAAAATAGTTTATAAAAAAACACTACTTTATATAATTATATTTAATTATTGTGAGAAGATGCAAATTTTAAATTTGTGAACACAACGACTAAGTATAAATCTTCTTACCAGCAAGCCTTTGATATTAAACAACCGAAGACATTTGTTTTATCTCATCAATAATATTTCTTTCATTGCTAAGTCTTGGCACTTTATGTTGCCCGCCCAGCTTGCCTTTTAGTTTCAGCCATTGATTAAATGTACCTTTATGTAATGCTTGTATTACAGGCATACGCAAAGCAATATCTTTATGTCTTTTGGCTTCATAATCGCTGTTGATGTTTTTTAAAGCATCATCTAATTCATATGTAAATTGAAGTAAACTTTCAGGCGCCTGTTCAAACTCAATCAGCCATTCATGTGCAGCATTACTATTGTCACTGAAATATATTGGTGCAGCTGTATAGTCATTTACAATAGCACCACATTTTTCGCTTGCAATTGCAATAGCTCTATCGCTATTGTCAACAATTAATTCTTCGCCAAAGGCGTTGATAAAATGCTTGAGACGACCGGTAACATTGACTTTAAAAGGAAATAATGAAGTAAAGGAAACAGTATCGCCAACCAAGTATCGCCACAATCCACCGTTGGTGCTAATAATAATGGCATAATTTTTTCCGAGTTCAACATCTTGCAATCCAATTGTTTGTGGGTCCGGTTTTCCATATTCTTCAATAGGCATGAACTCATAAAAAATACCATGTTCTAGAAAAAGTAACATACCTTCTTCATTCGGATCATTTTGCGCAGCAAAGAAACCTTCGCTTGCATTGTACATGTTTAGGTAATGAATTGGTTTGCCTATTATTTTATGAAATTGTTCTTTATAGGGCGTAAAAGAAACGCCGCCATGTAAGTACAATTCAATATTAGGCCACACTTCCTGAATATTTTTTTTACCAGTGATTTCTAAAATTCTTTTGAGTAAAACAAGTGTCCATGTTGGTACTCCCGACATAGAAGTTACATCATCATATAATGTTTGTTGCGCAATAGCTTCAATTTTTGTTTCCCATTCGTCCATTAAAGCAACTGCAAGATCAGGTGTACGAATCCAGTTTGCCCAGATAGGTGTATTTTGAAATAATACAGCGCTAAGGTCGCCATACATTGCCTCTTCATTGAGTGGGTTTATTTGATGGCTACCGCCAATTAACAATCCTTTTCCGGTAAGTAAATCACTATCGGGATTAAAATTGTAGTACATGCTCAATACATCCTTACTTGCCTGAAAGTGATTGTAGGCAAGGCTTTCCTCGGTTATAGGAATAAACTTACTTTTTTCATTTGTTGTGCCACTACTTTTTGCAAACCATTTGACCGGTGTATTCCATAATAGATTTTGCTCCCCCAACATTAGTCTTTCTATGTAAGGCTTTAAATCTTCGTAAGTATGTATGGGGATTGCTTTTTTAAAATCACGAACATTGAATAATTTGTTCATGCCGTATCTGCGACCTATTTCGGTGTATTGTCCAAAACTTACCAATTCTTGTAACACCTCACGCTGCGCTTCAATTGGATTTTGTATCCATTGCTCTATTCGCCAATGACGAATACGTGCTAATCTTGATATTGCAGGGCTGAGCAGTTTCATAGCGGATAACAGCAAATTAAGAAATCAAGTTCAAACCAAGAAATTATCTCTAATTTACTTTTGAAATAATTCAAATAAGATAATATTTATTGTTTCTTATCAGTATTATCCAATTTTTCAATCATTGGCATACTATCAGATTTCCCCATTTCAATAATCCAGTCTTTCCTTTTCAATACAAAGTTTGTACCGAGGTAAAGGCGTTTTACTTGTTCATTTGCAGCAAGCTCTTCGGCAGTACCATGTTGAAATATTTTCCCATCAATCAATAAGTATGCTCTATCGCAAATAGACAATGTTTCATTTACATTGTGGTCTGTGATAAGTATTCCGATGTTCTTATATTTTAATCTTGCCACTACACTTTGGATATCTTCAACTGCAATCGGATCTACACCTGCAAAGGGTTCGTCCAACAAAATAAATTTAGGGTCAACCGCCAACGCACGGGCAATTTCTGTTCGTCTTCTTTCACCGCCACTAAGACTATCACCATTGTTTTTGCGTACATGGTGCAAATTAAATTCGTCTAATAAACCTTCTAATTTCTTTTCACGCTCGGCTTTGGATAAATTGGTCATTTCCAATACCGCCATAATATTATCTTCCACAGATAATTTTCTAAACACACTCGCTTCTTGTGGTAAATATCCAATCCCCATTTGAGCACGTTTGTACATGGGTAGCTTGGTGATATTTACATCATTTAAAAATACATCTCCTTCATCAGGTTTTATTAAACCCACAACCATATAAAATGAAGTGGTTTTGCCAGCACCATTGGGTCCTAATAATCCTACGATTTCACCCTGACTTACATTAATACTTACATGGTTTACAACGGTTCTGTTTTTGTAAGTCTTTACAAGATCTTTGGTATGTATAGTTAAGTTCAAAGTTGATGTTTTTACAAAAATAGAGAATAATGAATTGCTTGTAAATAAAGACTTTTTACTTAACATTTGTTTGTATAATAACTTGCTTGTGTATATTGCATCAATTTATTAATAAGTATGAAAGTAACAGAACATATTAGTCAAGCAAAAGATACTTTGGTTTCTTTTGAAATTTTACCGCCACTTAAAGGAAAAAGTATTCAATCAATTTTTGAACATTTGGATCCTTTAATGTCTTTCAATCCTAGTTGGATTAATGTTACCTACCATCGTAGTGAAAGTATGTTTAAGAAAAAAGCAGATGGCACTTTTGATAAAGTTGAAGTTCGTAAAAGACCGGGCACTGTTGGTATTTGTGCTGCTATTATGAACCATTATAAAATAGATACTGTTCCTCATTTTATTTGTGGTGGTTTTACAAAACGTGAATGTGAAGATGCATTGATAGATCTTAATTTTTTGGGGATTGATAATGTTTTGGTACTGAGAGGTGATGCAGAGAAAAACGAACCAAGTTTTGTTCCGGATAAAGATGGACATGCTTATGCAATTGATTTGCAAAAACAAGTAGTTCATTTAAACAATGGTTTGTATTTAGATGAAGACATTCAAAATGGAGGGAAAACAAATTTTTGTATTGGTACAGCCGGATATCCTGAAAAACATTTTGAAGCACCAAATCTTGAAATTGATTTACAACGTTTAAAAGATAAAGTTGATGCCGGTGCAGATTATGTAATGACGCAAATGTTTTTTGACAACCAAAAGTTTTTTGATTTTGTAAAGGCTTGCAGAGATATGGGTATTAATGTACCAATTATTCCGGGCCTTAAACCAATTACCAACAAAAAACAATTAACTATTTTACCAAGAATTTTTCATGTAGATATTCCTACCGATTTGTCGAATGCAATCATGAAATGTAAAACAGATGCTGAAGTGGAACAAATAGGAACAGAATGGTTGTTACAACAAAGCAGAGAGCTGAAAGCCTTTGGTGTGCCGGTGTTACATTACTACACATTAGGCAAACCAAAAGTAATTTATAATGTGGTAAAGGAGTTGTTATAATTGTACAACTCCAAACTTTTATTTTTTTTGAAGGGTTTTATTTTACAGTACTCCAAACAGATTCATTCACTTTTACCGGGTATTTCTTTTTCAATTCAGAAATCCATTTTTGTTCTAGTACTTGCTGATAATCATTGATTACCATACCTCTTGCATCATCGAAAGTTCTTACTTCGGTTTGTGTATGAACGGCAGTTACATAAATAAATGTGTAAGCCTCGTCATTATTGATTTTTTCAGGAGCTGAAACAAATCCTATATTAGATTCAATTTTTTGTTTGATTGGTAATTGATTGTTTTCGTAGCGGCTGCTATCTGTTGATATTGCTGTGCCATAACTGCCTACAATTTCTTTCCACTGGCGAACATTATTTTTTAATTTAACTGCTACTTCATCTGCAATATTTTTGCTGGTTGCAGTAACAATAATGGCACTTACACCCGGAGCCCAGTTGTATTTCTGCTGATGCATAGCATAAAAATTTCTAAGCCCTGCAGAGTCTTCACTTGCTTTTGTCCAAACATATTTATCCATTGCACCAAATAATAAATTTGCCTCGTCAAATTCATTGCATTGCTGCTGCAAGCTTGTATTAAATTCAATTAAATGATCATAATAATATTCACCACAAACAATTTTTTCATATTCTCTCAATAAAGGAATAGTGCTATAGTTTGAAAGTGGGCTACTACTTTGTTTGATTGCTTTTACAAATTTTGACCAGTCGCCTGCAGTTATTTTTTGTTTGGTAAATGAGAATAAAACAGTCGAAGGAGTAACTTTTTTAAATTCAGTTAAAGAACCACCTTTAATAGCACTATCTGTAAATTTTAAAAATTCCTGTTCATCAAAAACGGCTGTTTTGAAATTGCACAAACTCATCCATTTTTGGGTAAGGCTTTTCTTTGCTATTGTTAATCGATCTGCTTTTTCTACTTGTTGTTTAATTGATGAAGCTGTCATTGGTTCCGAAAAATCTTTGCTTACAGGCGTTACTTCAAGCAACTTTACAATATGGTATCCATATTGAGTAGCAAAGGGTTTGCTGATATCTCCAATATGTTGCATGCCAAAGACTTTTTCTTCAAAATCAGCATCATATTGCCCTACTAAAATCTCCGGTAATATGCCAAAGTTGTTTAGTGAAGTCCTGTCTGTGCTGTATTCGGTTACAAGTTTCCCAAAGTCAATACCACGATTAACTTTATTGTAAACGGTATCAGCAATAGCTGCAAAATTTTTCTTGCTTTCTTCAGTTGCACCCGGCGGGATTGTAATTAATATTTGAGCTACTTTCCTTCTACCTTCCGCAGCTCTTTCAGAAACATTTTTAAAAATATGGTAGCCTAAATTACTTTTAAATGGTGCTGAATATTCGCCCGGTTTTAATTTATATGCTTCATTTTCAAATTCGTAAGGCAAAGTAAAAGTTGTTATGTAGCCTAGTTTTCCTTTGTTTTGTTTGGTACTTTCATCATTAGAAAATATAGCACTTGTTTCACCAAATTCTTTACCTGATTTTAAGGCTTCGTAAGCTTTTATAATTTGCTGATTTGCCTGATTGGCATCAGTTCCGGGTTTTATTTCAACAAAAATTTGTTGCAACTGAATGTCTTTCTGGCTTCTGTTGAAAGCCTCTTTTATTAGCGCATCTATATTGGCTTCTTCATTAATGAAATTATCTGTTATTTGTTTTTTGAAATTGTTGCTTTCGTATTTAAAAGAAGGCTGTTCATTCAGCTTTTCGTTATAAGCAGCTTGAACTTTTAATTTATAGTTGATGTATAAATTCAGATATTCTTTCAAAGCCTTTTTGTTGTTTTGTTCATCGGCATTCGGATTTTTATAATAGGCTTTTAAAAATTCATTTTTACTTACTGATTTTTTGCCGTAGGTAAATAAAGTTTGGCCGAATAATAAATGCGAACCACTTACCAATGATGTAAGTACCAAAATTTTTTTTATCATAAATTATTTAGTTGGCTGTGATTTTAGTTTGGCTGCAATCATATCATCAAATTGCTCAAGACTTAATTGTTTGGCAATAATTCTTTTTTTATCATCTAATAAATAAACGGTAGGTGTAGTTCTTGCATCAAACAATTGTCTGAAACCGGCTTGGTTGCTTTTCATTTCAACATCTCTTGCTTCTTTTGTTTGATATACATGCGTCCAATCGTATAATTTTTTTTCATTGATAAAACTTTTCCAATCGGCTACAGCATCGTCATATACATATACAGCATATACTTTTAATCCCAATGCTTTCCATTTGGCTTGGTAAAAAGAATCAATTCTAGGAAGGTGTTCTTTACAGTGTCCGCAATGAGGATCCCAAAAAACAATCAATGTGAACTTTGCATTTACATCATACATTGGTTTTGCTTTGCCCAAAGTATCTGTTAAAGTAAGTATTGGAGAGGGCTCGCCAATTTGATTTGCCATCAAGCTATAAGCTCTGTCGAAAATCATTTTACGAGAAGCCGGATTTAAAAAAGTAGTATCTCCTTTGCTGTAAAATTCATTGAATAAATACAGGAAAACCTTATCCTGACCCATGTATTCGGGGTTCACATATTTGTTGGTAAACTTGGTCAATAAATATGGATATATTTCTCTTCCCGTTCTTGCAGAAAGCAACATGAACTTCACTTCTTTGATAATAGAATCTGGTTCTGGACTAACATAGAACTTAAAGTATTCATCAATCTTAGGTTCAAAAAAAGGTGTGCGCAATAATCTGTCGTCAAAGAAATTCACATCATTCCAAAAATTATCTTTTACAAAACGATAAGGATATACAGAATCTGGCTTTCCTTTAATAATAGGTATTGCAGGCATTTTAGGACGTTGCATTACGGTAAACAACATTCCCAATAAAGAGTTGGGATATTGTTTGATAAAATTATCTATGTAATCCTGACGTTCCTTATCAATTGCTGTAATTTCATTTTTTATTTTGGCGCTATCAATTTCATTTTTTGCAGAGGATAAATTCATTTCAAGGTTGTATCGTTGTCTGCCTTTTACAGCGCTGATTGCAGAGTAAGACTTGAATAAATCATTATCCGGAGATCCAATAATTTGTACATTCTCTTTTTGTGCCGAATCACCAACAATAGCAAAATGTTGGTTTTCATCCATTAGTAATTCAAATTGTATGGTGTATTGTGGTGATACAACAAAGTATATACCTCCGGTAAGTTTGGCCGCACTCTTAAATACCCCTTTGCTGTTACCATCTAAATATGCACTGTCTGCCAGTGTTTTGCTTTTACCATAATAACTTCCCAGATAAATCCAGCAGTTTTTGAATGGCGTAAGCGTAATGCTGATTTTTCTTCCGGTTGTTTTTAAAACAGGAACAGCGTCTGGTTTTTTTTCTGTGGCTACCACATTTTTTTTAGGGGCAACAGTAGTTTTTTTTGTCTGACCATGAACTGAAACAACTGAAGCAAATAATAATAGAGTAAGTAAAAATTTATACGTCATAAAGTTCCAAAATTGAAAGCGTAAATTTAAGCAAATGAACAATAGTGCTCGTTAATCATTTGCAAAACAATTGCAAGTAACATTTTGTTGAATGATGTCAATTCGGGATAGGTTTGTTATCCATTCTTTTCATAACTACATTTGCTTCAGTGAAAAAGAAAAAACAACCCATCATATTACAAGATATTGTAGTAGAAGATTATGCAGCCGAAGGGAAGTCTTTGGCTAAATTAAATGGCAAAGTAATTTTTATTGAAAGGGCAGTTCCGGGAGATATTGTTGATATACAACTCACCAAAAACAAAAAAGACTGGGCAGAAGCTTATCCCATTCATTTTAAGAAATATGCCGAACTGCGTACAACTCCTTTTTGTGAACATTTTGGAATTTGCGGAGGTTGTCAATGGCAAATGTTGCCCTATACTCAACAACTTTTATACAAACAAAAACAAGTAGTTGATAATTTAAGCAGAATTGGTAAAGTAATATTACCGGAAATGTTGCCAATCATTGGCGCCGAACAAACCGAATATTATAGAAATAAAGTGGAATACACTTTTGCTACTAAACGCTTTGTTCCTACCCAGGAATTTAATCAATTGAAAAGTGAAGGACTTCCAATTATCAATGAAGGAAGTTATGCCGGATTTCATGCCAAAGGAATGTTTGATAAAGTAGTGGAAATTAACCAATGTCATTTGCAGGAAGAGCCAAGCAATGCACTGAGAAAGGCAGTTGTAGCTTTTTGTAACGAAAATGATATTGCAATGTATGATGTAAAAACCCATACTGGATGGATGCGCAACATGATGGTGCGAATAGCCACAACTGGTGAATGGATGGCGAATATTGTAGTGGGTTTTGATGACCAAAAGCTAATCAAAAATCTAATGGAATTTGTATTAGAAAAATTCCCTTCTATCACAACCTTATTGTACACTATCAATCCAAAACTCAACGATAGTATTTATGATTTAAATCCTATCGCATATTTTGGTAAGGGTTATATTTTAGAAAAACTAGAAGGGTATACATTTATTATCAGTCCAAAATCATTCTTTCAAACCAATACTAAGCAAGCAGAGAAATTATATAGTGTAACAAGAGATTTTGCAGAATTGAATGGCACACAAATAGTGTATGATTTGTATTGTGGAACAGGAAGCATTGGCATTTTTGTAAGTGATAAAGCTAAAAAAATTATTGGTGTAGAAACGGTGCCTGAAGCAATTGAAGATGCCAAAAAAAATGCTGCATTGAACAACATACAACATGCTTCCTTTTTTGCAGGAGATGTAATTAAAATTTGTGATGATCAGTTTTTTGCTGAAAATGGCAAACCCGATGTTGTTATCACCGATCCTCCTCGTGCAGGTATGCATGAAAAATTAGTTCAAAAATTACTGGAACTAGAAGCTCCGTTAATTGTGTATGTAAGTTGCAACCCATCAACACAAGCAAGAGATTTAGCCTTGTTAGATGCCAAGTATGTAGTAACCAAAATCAGGCCGGTTGATATGTTTCCGCATACACACCATATTGAAAATGTTGTACAATTGAAACTAAGAAGTTAATAGAAACACAACCTTTTATCAGTAATCGGCGTTTATTTATTAATTTGCTCACAGAAAATAATATCATTACCTGAATCATCATAAATATGACAGAATTTAGACCAACCCGATTTGAAATATTACCCACAGTTATTAAAAATTTACTCATCATAAATGGGTTGGTTTTTCTTGCTCAAATTACCATCGGCAAGCAAATAAATCTGGAAGATATTTTTGCATTACATACCTGGCAAAGTGAGTTATTCAAGCCATGGCAGTTCTTTACACATATGTTCATGCATGGAAATTTTTACCATATTCTGGGCAACATGTTTGCACTTTGGATGTTTGGAAGTATTCTGGAAAATGTGTGGGGCCCTCAGCGTTTTCTTACATTTTATATTGTATGTGGTTTTGGGGCTGCATTATGCCATATGGGTGTTTTGTATTATGAAATGCAGCAAACTATTCGTCTTTTTAATGCTCTAAGTTTTGAGCAACAACAATTGTATCGGGATGGCTTATTGAATAAAGTAAATGAAGCTACACTTGGGGCAAGTGGCGCTGTATTTGGATGTCTGGCTGCATTTGGTTATTTATTTCCCAATACTTACATCTACGTTTATTATTTAATTCCATTAAAAGCAAAATGGTTTGTAATGATTTATGCCGGTATTGAATTAACGCAAGCGATACAAAATTCTGCCGGAGATAACGTAGCACATGTGGCCCATTTGGGCGGCGCATTGGTTGGTATTATTCTAGTTTATTTCTGGAATAAAAACAACAAGAAAA
>CANGTN010000025.1 GCA_947456805.1 Chitinophagaceae bacterium
GCGATTGCTACTATCAGCAAAAACTTTGACAAACAAATCATCAAAGGCACTGTAACCGATGAACAAAAAGCAATTGCATTAAATAATTTAAGTACGGCAACTGATTTGCAGGCAGGTGTGAAAAATGCTGATTTGGTAGTAGAAGCTGCTACTGAAAACATTGAACTAAAACTAAATATTTTTAAACAAATTGATGCACATGCACCGGCTGATTGCATTTTGGCTACCAACACTTCATCTATATCTATTACAAAAATTGCATCGGCAACCAAAAGGCCACAATCTGTGATTGGTATGCATTTCATGAATCCTGTTCCAGTAATGAAGCTGGTAGAAATCATTAACGGATATGCCACAACAAACGCAGTAACAGAAACCATTGTAGCCTTAAGCAAACAACTGGGCAAAGTACCTTGTGTGGTAAATGATTATCCAGGATTTATTGCCAACAGAATTTTGATGCCCATGATTAACGAAGCAATTTTAAGTTTGCAGGAAAGCGTTGCAGGTGTGCAGGAAATTGATACTGTAATGAAACTTGGAATGGCGCACCCGATGGGCCCTTTGCAGCTGGCGGATTTCATAGGATTAGATGTTTGTCTGAATATTTTAAATGTGTTGAAAGACGGCTACGGCAACCCGAAATATGCACCAAGCACTTTACTAGTAAATATGGTAACTGCAGGTAAACTTGGCGTAAAAAGCGGAGAAGGTTTTTACACGTACACACCCGGCAGCAAAGAACTGGTAGTGAGTAAAAGTTTTGAATAATAAAAAATTTATCGACAACAATGTTCTTCATTTTATCCAAAATATTTTTATTTCTGTTGAATCCGTTTAACTGGATTTTGGTGTGCATTGTTGCTGCTTTTTTTATTAAAAAACAAGTGATAAAAAAAAGATTACTTATTACAGCTGTGATATTATTTGTTATTTTCAGCAACAACGCATTGTATATGGTTGCCATGCGCAAATGGCAACCCAAGGCTATTCAGCCATCTTACAACAAAACATATAGCACAGCAATATTATTGTGTGGCATGACTAGAAGCGATTCTAATCGGTTATCTTATTTGAGTAATACATCAGACAGATTTTTGCAAACAGCTCGGTTGTACACAACAGGCGTAGTGAAACATATTTTTATCAGTGGCGGAGATGGAAGCCTTGCACAGAATCATCCGAAAGAAGCTGTTTTTTTAAGAGAAGAATTTATTGCATTAGGCATTCCGGATAGTGCAATTGTCATAGAAAGCAATTCAAAAAATACGCATGAAAGTGCCGTTGAAGCAAAAAAAATAATAGATAGTATTCATTTTGAACCGCCGTTTATTTTGGTAACCTCTGCAGTACACATGCCACGGTCGGTACTCACCTTTAAAAAAGCCGGCCTCGATGTAATACCCCACCCTGCTGCATTTGACGTGGTAAACAGGAAATGGGAATTGGAAGATTTTGTACCCAATATTGCAGTATTAAGAGACTGGAAATATTTGCTGAAAGAAGTTTTCGGAACAATTACGTATAAAATAACGGGTAAGGCTTAACAGTTTTTCACGAAAACCGTATGCAATTCTTCCAACCGATACAGGGTTTCGGTTAATCTTGCTTTTGGGATTCCTATTTTCAAAAGGCAAAACAAATTGGTTTCCTGCAAGTGAATGCTGCAATTCATTTGCTTTACAATCATCATCACTTCATTCATTTGCGTATAATCAAATTGCAGTTCATAATTAACTTCAATTGCTTTTTGTACAAACGGAATTGTTTGCAAAGCCAGTGATGTAGCGGTTTTATAAGCATTGATTAACCCCGGAACACCCAATAAAGTGCCTCCAAAATACCTTACCACTACCACTAAAATATTGGTGAGTTGTTTACTGTCGATTTGGTTTAAAATAGGTTTTCCGGCACTGCCACTTGGTTCCCCATCATCACTTAATCGGAAATTATTTCCATCAATTCCTATTCTGTAGGCAAAGCAATGATGAACAGCTTTGGCATGTTCTTTTTTTAATTCCAGCAATATTTTTTTTACTGCATCTTTCGATTGCAAGGGATATGCATAAGCAATAAAGCGGCTGCCTTTGTCCTTAAATTCTTCTACTGATCTTTGAGTAATTGTAAAATAAAAATCTTGGTCCTTCATTATTTGCCTGGTATAAAATATTGTATGCTATCTGAAAATATTTCTTCTTCCTGTATCAATTCACCTGAAAAAAAAGGTGAATTCAACCCTTCTTTGATCATTAAATCCTGATTGGCAATTACCCTTGCTTCATCCCATAAATGCTTATCAATAAAGCTTTGTAGCAGTTTTGCACCTCCTTCTACAATAATACTTTGAATATTTTGTTGGTAACAAGATGTGAGGAATTGTGTTACAAAATCTTCGTTTGAATGCAACTGAATGTATTGTACATTTCCATCAACTTCATTTTTTAAAAAATTAAAAACAATTGTTCGTTGTTCCTGATTGAATAACTGCAATGACTGATCCAATTGCAAATGTTTGTCAATTACTAGTCGTATTGGTTGTTTTCCGCCTGTCCAGTAACGATTGTTCAATGCAGGATTATCAGCCTTTGCAGTGTTTGTACCTACTAATATTGCTGCTTCCTCACTTCGCCATTGATGCACCAGGTTATTGGTAAATGAATTGGTAATGAGGAGTCGTTCATTGGTTAATGTTGCCATCTTTAGATTGGCAGTTTCGGCCCATTTTAAAATAATGTAGGGTCTTTTCTTTTCGTGAAAAGTAAAAAAACGTTTATTCAATAACCGACATTCTTTTTCTAAAACATTTGCAATTACCTCCACTCCTGCTGCTTGTAATTTTGCAATACCACTTCCATTTACTTTTTCAAAAATATCGGTACAACCAATCACTACTTTTTTAATTTGATTTTGTACAATAAAATCACTGCAAGGTGGTGTTTTACCATAATGATTGCAAGGTTCTAAAGAAACATACAATGTGGCATCTTTAATTACCGAATGTAAATATTGCGGCACCTGATTAATACAATTTACTTCGGCATGTGCTTGTCCGTATTGTCGGTGAAAACCTTCGCCAATAATTTTATCTTGATACACTAAAATAGCTCCTACCATTGGGTTTGGTGCTACACTATTCTTACCTTTCAAAGCAAGTTCTATACATCGTTGCATGTATGTTTCGTGTACATTCACAATAAAATATAAAATTATTTTGTAGCGAAAGTAACTGAAATGCTATTTATTTTGCAGTAATGACCATTCATGCAGCTTATCAAGAATTAACACAACAACTTTTATCATTATACGAAAATGGTGAATCCGCTGCTATTGCTGATTTGGTAATAGAACATTTAACGAGTACCAACAAAAATGAAAGGCTACTCAGAAAAGAAAAAATGCTTTCACTTGAGCAGGAAAATCAACTGCATAATTATACCCAACAATTACTTGAAAAAAAGCCCGTGCAATATGTGTTGCAGGAAGCATGGTTTGCTGATATGAAATTTACAGTAAACGAATCAGTACTAATTCCAAGAACGGAAACAGAAGAATTGGTTAAATTAATTTTTGATGATTACAAAAAAAATATTCATTCTACAGAAGAATTTTCTATACTTGATATTGGCACAGGATCGGGTTGTATTCCTGTTGCATTAAAAAAGAAAATTCCCAATGCAGCAATTACCGCAATAGATATTAGCGAATCAGCAATTTCAATTGCACAAAAAAATACAGTTACTAATGATGTTAATATCAATTTTATTGAAGTAGATTTTTTAGATGAATACAATTGGCAATCTTTAGAAAAATACAATTATATAGTCAGCAATCCGCCCTATATTGCTCAGGCTGAAAGTGCTGAAATGGAGTATCATGTATTGAAATACGAGCCGCACCTGGCTTTGTTTGTAGCCGACAAAGACCCTTTAGTTTTTTACAGAAAAATTGCGACATTTGGCATTACACATTTAAAAAAAGAGGGTGCTATTTTTGTAGAAATCAACCAGGCACTTGGTCAAGAAACGATTGATTTATTTGCGTCATTCGGATACCAATGTATCTTAAAAAAAGATATGCAGGGAAAAGACAGAATGATTGTGGCAAAAATAATTTTATAGAATACTTATAATTTTTTCGATAGCAATCCGGCGGGATAATTTACCTGAACCAAAAAAAGTCCTTGTGCAGGAGTTGTAAAATCTGCTTGCGTACAATCCTGCGACAGAATAATCTGATGAAACTGTTCTATTGAAATCAAACCTCGTCCTACCCTTACCATTGTACCCACAAGACCTCTAACCATGCCCCTCAGAAAACGATTGCCTTTTACATGATATACGATTCTATCATTTTCAATTGTCCAATATGATTCAAGAAGTTGGCAATTAAAATTTGTTACCTGTGTATTTCGTTTTGAAAAGGATTGAAAATTCTGGTATTCCAAAAGTATTCTCGCCGCCTGGTGCAACAATTCAATATTCATTTGATATGGATAGAACCAGCCAAATTCCTGCAAGAAAGGATTTTTAGAATCATAAATTGTATAATGGTATTCTCTTGAAATAGCTGCAAATCGACAATTATCATTTTCATTTACCTCGTAGATATTTTTCACAACAATATCTCCCGGAAGAATGGAATTGATGTTGTACAAAAATTTTCCTTCTACAGTTTCATCATAATCAAAATGAAAAAAATTTTGTAACGCATGTACACCCGTATCTGTGCGTGAAGATCCTGTCAGTTCAATTGGATTTCTAAAGAACAAATGCAACGCATTTTCAACCTCTGCTTGAATGCTATTAGCATTTTCTTGCACCTGAAATCCACTGTAATTGGTGCCTTTATAAGCAATTTCCAAAAAATATCGAGGCATGAATTGATTGTTTAATCTGCATTCAAATATAAGAAACACAGCAACAAATAGAAATTGCAGCAATTTTTAAATACAGAATGTAGCAGCTTTTTATACGTTTATCCAAAAATAAAATCAGAATTATCTATTTTTTTACCTTTTATCCATTTAATGATGCGTTAGTTTGCTTAGATTATATCTTTACTTTCTAAAATTATATCACACACATGAAAAAAACAATGTTTGTAATGAGTTTGCTGGTGGCAACTTTTTCCATTGCACAAACTCCAACTGCTATTAAAGACGATAGCTGGAAAAAAAATTACCGTGCTTTTGCAACAAAAATCAATGCATTGGTTCATACCAAATTAGATGCAAAATTTGATTACAGTAAAAGTCAGCTAAACGGTAAAGTATGGATTACTTTGAAGCCTTACTTTTATGCAACAGACTCTTTGGAACTGGATGCAAAAGGCATGGAAATCAATAAAGTTGAAATGGTAAAAGGAGTAAAAAATATTCCATTGAAATTCAAGTATGACAATACTTTCCTTAAAATTACTTTAGACAAAGTATATAAAAACAACGAGAACTACATTGTTTACATTGAGTACATTGCAAAACCAAATGATTTAAAAACAGAAGGCAGCGCTGCAATTACAGATGCCAAAGGTTTGTACTTCATCAATCCTAAGGGAGAAGATAAAAACAAACCAACTCAAATATGGACACAAGGTGAAACTGAAGCTACATCTGTTTGGGTACCTACCATTGACAGACCTAATCAAAAAACTACTCAAGAAATTTGTATGACCGTTCCTGCCAAATATGTAACATTGAGTAATGGCAAGTTGGTTTCTCAAATAAAAAATGCAGACGATACAAGAACAGATTGCTGGAAAATGGAATTACCCCATGCTCCTTATTTATTTTTTATGGGTGTGGGTGATTATGCTATTGTAAAAGATTTGTACAAAGGCAAAGAAGTAAATTATTATGTAGAAAAAGAGTACGAAAAAGTAGCGAAAAAAATTTTTGGCAATACCCCAGAAATGATGAAATATTTTTCTGAAAAAGTTACCGGAGTGGAATATCCATGGAACAAATACTCTCAAATTGTAGGCAGAGATTATGTAAGTGGTGCAATGGAAAATACAACTGCCACATTACATCAGGAAAGTGCACAACAAGATGCAAGAGAATTGGTTGATGGCAATGTTTGGGAAGGTACGATTGCGCATGAATTATTTCACCAATGGTTTGGAGATTATGTTACAACAGAAAGTTGGAGTAATCTTACCGTAAATGAAAGTTTTGCAAATTACAGTCAGGTACTTTGGAGAGAATATAAATATGGTAAAGATGCCGGCGATGAAGAAAATTACAACGATATGCAAGGCTATCTTATGAGCGGAAGCCAAAGCAAAGATTTAGCACGTTTTTATTACCGTGATAAAGAAGATATGTTTGATGCAGTGAGCTACAACAAAGGCGGAAGAATATTGCACATGTTGAGAAATTATATTGGCGATGATGCATTCTTTAAATCTTTAAATAAATATTTAAGCACCAATAAATTTGGTACAGGTTCCGCACACAAATTAAGATTGGCTTTTGAAGAAGTTACCGGAAAAGATTTAAACTGGTTTTGGAATCAGTGGTATTTTGGAAGCGGACATCCATTGTTAGACATCAGCTACAATTACAATTCAGAGACTAAAATGCTTTCTGTAATGATGAAGCAAACACAAAGCACAGATAAAGTATTTAAACTCCCTTTTGCTATTGATGTGTATTTGGGCAGTAATAAAACAAGATACAATGTGTGGATGAATAACAAAGTTGATACTTTCAATTTTGCAGTTGCATCAAAACCAAATTTGGTAAATGTAGATGCAGATAAGATTTTATTGTGTACAAAAAAAGAAAGTAAAACATTAGCCGAATACATTCATCAATATACATACGCAGGAAAGTATATGGATAGAAAAGAAGCACTTGATTATGCAGCGAAAAAAAGCAGCGATTCATCTGCGGTAAAATTGTTACAAAAAGCTTTGAACGATCCATTTGCAGGTTTAAAAATTAAAGCAATACAGGCTTTGCAAAATACAGATATGGATGCTGCAACTATAGCTACTATTGAAGTTTTAGCTGAAAAAGATGCAAGCAGACTAGTACGTGCTGAAGCTATTGATGCACTAGGTTCTTTGAAAGATAAAAAGTATACAAGTCTGTTTACAAAAGGCACTAATGACAGTTCTTACTCTGTTGCAGGTGCAAGTTTAGAAGCACTTGCACTATTGGATGGCAAAGTAGCTTTTGACCTTGCTACCAAACTTTCAAAGCATCCTACAAAAGGAAGATTATCTACTGCTATTTCCAGCATTATGGTGAAATACGGTGATGAAAGTGCGTACGATTACATTGCTGATAATTTTGATAAAATGCCATTGTCTCAGGCTAAATTTCAATCACTTAGTTCTTTTGTAGAAATACTTACAAAAGTGAAAGATGCAACAAAATTCAAATCTGGAATTGATAAAATTATTGCATTCAGAGATGCTATTCCTGAGTCTGCAAAAGCACAAACAACGCCTTATATCAATAATACATTTTTAAAAGGTATTGCAGATAAAAAAGAAAAATCAGGCGAAAAAGAATTGGCAGATTATGTAAAAGGGAAATTATAATTGAATAACACTTAACACAAAAAAACGCTGGTGAAAATGATCACCAGCGTTTTTTTATTCCATCCTTTGAAATTAGATTAAGGCATGATAATTAAAGGACTTGCACCTTCAATTTCTACCAATTCCAAATCAAAAATTAATTCTTTACCTGCTAAAGGATGATTGGCATCCAACATTACTGATTCATCTTTTAATTCTACAATAACAACAGGAAAGTTTTGTCCCTGATTGTTGCTCATGGTCAATTGCATACCAATTTCAGGTACCATATCAGCCGGAAATTGATTCAATGGAAATTCCATTATCATTTCTTCACTCACTTCGCCATAAGCTTGTGCTGCCGGAATATTAATTGTCTTCTTTTCACCCACTGTCATACCAGTTACACCATCATCAAAGCCCGGAATTACCATTCCACTTCCAATTTCAAATGCCAATGGTTCTCTGCCAGTACTACTATCGAAAGTACTGCCATCATTGAGTTTGCCATGGTAATGAATTTTTACTTTGTCGCCTTTTTTTGCTTGTTGCATTGTATTTATTTTATGTTTTAATTTTAATTATTGATGATATGAAACTTGTTCTAAAAAGCAAATAAAACAGCCATTTTACAATAATTGGTAGGCAAAGTAAGGACTAACTGATTTATTCGCAATGATTTTTATTTTATCTTTCGTTTTTATAAATCAACAAGCATGAAAATATTTATTGGATTTATTATTGTCCTTTCAACCACATTTGCTACAAAAGCACAACCTGTAAAACTGCAACAGCACTCAGGTACACCAATCGTTTCAATCTTACCTGCCGCTTATCAAACAGAAGTTTATTTACCCTTACTGAAAGATAAAAGAGTGGGTGTTTTTGCAAATCAAACATCTAATGTTGGTCATCAACATTTGGTAGATACATTAAAAAATTTAAAAGTTCAAATCACCAAAGCATTTGGCCCAGAACATGGCTTTAGAGGAAAAGCTGATGCCGGTGAAAAAGTAGATAATTATATTGACTCTGCAACTGGTATTCCGATTGTTAGTTTATACGGAAAGAAAAGAAAACCAACAGCACAAGACCTTGCAGATGTTGACATTTTGTTATTCGACATTCAGGATGTAGGCACCCGATTTTATACTTTCATTTCTTCATTACAGGAATTTATTGAAAGTGCCATTGAGTTTGATAAACCCATCATTATTTTAGACCGACCTAACCCCAATGGATTTTATGTTGACGGACCAATATTAGATACCAACTACAAAAGTTTTGTAGGCATGCAACCCATACCTATTGTGTATGGCATGACAATTGGTGAATATGCGAAGATGTTGTTGGGAGAAAAAATGTTGCAATGGAAATACATTAAAAAACAAGATAACAATGTTTCATTAGGTGAAATACTGGGCTTTGAAGAAGAAAGAAAAAACTTTAAACTCACCGTTATAAAATGTAAAAATTATACGCATAAAAGCAAATATATTTTACCTATCAAACCTTCTCCCAATCTGCCTGATATGGCTACTATTTACTGGTATGCAAGCACTTGTTTTTTTGAAGGAACAGTTTTAAGTGAAGGAAGAGGAACGGATCATCCGTTTTGTATTTTCGGGCATCCACTATTACCAAACAATTTATTTTCGTTTACCCCATCTTCGAGAGATGGAGCTAAAGAACCGAAGCTCAAGGATAAAGTTTGTTATGGCTGGAATTTATTTGAATCAAATACCAATGTACTTAAATCAATTGACAACAAAATTCAGTTGAAATATTTACTAGATGCTTATCACCTGTTTCCTGATAAAGCAAACTTTTTTATCAAACCCAAAAGCAATAAACCTACTGATTTTTTCTTCAATAAATTAGCCGGCAATGGAATTTTAATGGAACAAATTATTGCCGGAAAATCTGAAACAGAAATAAGAAACAGCTGGCAGCCGGGCATTGAAGCATTTAAAAAAATCAGAAAAAAATATTTGTTGTATCCCGATTTTGAATAGCCTTTAGGAAAAATATTTTTTCAAAAAACGAAAGAATACATTTGCGGCATGAATTACCAAACGTTGCGTATTATTTTTATGGGAACTCCCGATTTTGCTGTAGCAAGTCTGGATGCCTTGGTTCAAAAAGGTTGTAACATTGTTGCTGTTGTTACTGCACCCGATAAACCTGCAGGCCGTGGTATGAAATTGCAACAAAGTGCAGTTAAGCAATATGCAGATGCTAATGGATTAATTACGTTGCAACCTGAGAAATTAAAGTCTCCCGAATTTATAGAAGCGTTACAAAAACTAGAGGCAGATATTCAAGTGGTGGTTGCATTTAGAATGTTACCTGAAATTGTATGGAATATGCCGCCGTTGGGCACAATCAATGTTCATGGAAGTTTATTGCCTCAATACCGAGGAGCGGCACCAATTAACTGGGCGATCATCAATGGAGAAAAAGAAACGGGTGTTACTACATTTAAGTTACAACATGCAATTGATACTGGTGATATTTTATTGCAGGAAAAAATTGAAATTGGTGATAATGAAACGGTTGGTGAAATTTATGATCGATTAAAAATTCTTGGTGCAGATACATTGGTAAAAACAATCAAACAACTTTCAACTGGAACATTATTACCAATGCCACAGAATGCAAGTACAGCAATAGATACAGCCGAATTGAAACATGCACCCAAAATTTTTACTTCAACTTGTAATATCAATTTTGAGCAAACTGTTGAAGGAGTACATAATTTGGTTAGAGGACTTTCTCCCTTTCCCGGAGCGTTCACATATATGAATGGGAAAATGTTTAAAATTCTTGCTACCAAAAAAGAATTTTCAGGTTCTGTAGAAAAGATCGGCACAATCATTACGGATAATAAAACATTTTTGAAAATTGCATGTAGTAATGGTTACATCCATTGTTTAAATATTCAGTTGGAAGGGAAGAAGAAAATGTTAATAGAAGATTTCTTGAGAGGAACAACAATAACAGCATCTGCTATTACACAAGCTCCTTAATTTGGTTCTTTCTTATAAAATCCAACTGTAACTGTTATCATTTTATCGATAATTTTCAAAGTGTGTGCGGCAGCACTGCTTACTCTTATCAATAAATTATTATTGCTTTTTATTGCGGGCAATCCTCCAATTACTTTGGCACAAATACTTCTGTTGTTATCAAGATTGGTAATTCTAACAATTGTACCAATTGGTAAATCATTCATCAGCACAAAATATTTTTTATCAGTCCAGCCACTGGTGCTTTTAAAAGTTGCCACTCTTCCTGTACGAGTATGTTGTTGGTTATATTTGTTTGCCACAGGAAAAGAATCCACAAAAAAACCTTCATCTTCAGATGCTTCTGCATTTTCTGAATTATTCATCAATTCATTTACGACAGCTGTATCAAATTTTGATGTTACGATTTGTATATCAGATTTTGGTTTTTCCTGAATATCATATCCATTGTCACTTTTGATATTAAAATCTTGATTGGTTTTATCTGATTCAATTATTGCAGACTGTTCCGATTTCCTGATCAAAAAACCAATAATTATTTTCTGTGAAGGCTTGATTTTATTATTGTTTAGCCGATTCCATTTTTTTAATAAATCAATATTCAGCTTACCATTTTTTTTGGCAATCATTGATAAAGATTCTTTTTTATTAACTACATAATAAAGTGGAATATAATTTGAATTATTTATTTTAATTGATTGGGTAAAGTTGTTTTTATTCAACGGAATTTTTATTTTTTTACCCGGCTTCAAAATACTTTTTTCCTTCAGCTTATTTTGCTTTGCAACAACTGCAGTGGACACGTAATAAGCTGAACTAATTGAATATAAATTTTCTTTGGAAACAACAGTATGCCAGATATACAATTTAGGCGATTGCCCATGCACAATAATTTTATCCTGAGCCATTACAGAGATTGTAAAAAAACTCACTAATAATAATATAAAATAAAATTTACTCATTATTTCATTTCTTAATTTATAAGCAATTATTGTTTCAAAATTTTCCATTCTGCAGGGTAATAATTATTCATCCGATTAGGCATTACCTTCATCCATCCCAATCTAACTACACCATATTTTACAATATTCCATCCATTTGATGCGTCAACCGAAATATCATTTTTTCTGAGATATTGTAAAGCATCTTCTTTGTTCAAAGATATTACTGGAATACCTTTTAAATCCAAAGTACTCAAGGCTAATTCATGATGTGGCACAACATCTTTTCCTTTGATTTCGCCAATACAGATACCGGCTTTTTTTATGTATAAAGTGCCTGCAATAATTTTAAGGTCTTGTAACCAAAGCTGTTGCAACATCCTTATTTGTGTATCATGTTTAAATAAAGTAAATTGTTCGGGGATGCTGATAAATGATTGTAAAATTTGTACCTCATTTTTTACAGGCAAAGCAATTGCTTGTTCTTTGTATTTTTTGTCAGATAATGATTTTGTTTTTTTAAGCGCTGCAATAAAAAATCCTTCACCTTCAACTTGATCAGGATAAAATCGATAACCGTATCCGTGATTTTGTTCACTTTCAGATTCAACAATACCCCAGGATGTATCAATTGGTATACAAACTGTTTCCAATTCAAATGTTGTCATCAACCAATCAACCATGTCTTCATTTTCTTCTTTGGAATAAGAACAAGTAGAATAAATCAACAGACCGTCTTTTTTCAACGAAGGAAGTACATCGGCTACAATCCTTTGCTGGCGATGACTACAAAGTACAACATTACCCAAACTCCATTCTTTGATAGCATCTTTATCTTTTCTGAACATTCCACTACCGCTACAGGGTGCATCTATAACAATCACATCAAAAAAGTTTTCCAAACTTTTAAAATGTGAAGGATCATTATTGGTAACTACAATATTTTCCGAGCCCCATTTGGTAACATTTTCAACCAAAATATTTGCCCTGCTTTTGATTACTTCATTGCTTACAACTATTCCCTGTGTAAAAAAAGAAGAAAGTAATGTTGTTTTGCCACCCGGAGCAGCACAAAGGTCCAATACTTTTTTTTGTTCAGGATTGGCAATTGTTTGTTTCAATACATGCCACAAAAACATACTGCTTGCTTCCTGTACATAGTACATGCCAGCATGAAATTGAGGATCGAATGTAAATGAAGGACGGAGGGGTAAATAAAACCCGTGTTCACACCAATGTACCTGAGATGCGTTATTGATTACATCAATTGATGAAAAGTTTTTTGCCGGATTTATTCTTACAGAAGTCAACTGTTTTTCAGCCGCATGCACCGCTTCAAATGGCTCTTGTTTAAAGCCTTTAACGGATTGAATACTTTGTATGAATGTTATTGGAAGCACAGCAGCGAAGATAAGTAAGCGGTACAAGTATTGATACTACCCGTTTTTACCTGTAAGCATTGGCACAAAAGAAAATTGTTCAAACGACTCTTCTAGCATGCTTCCATCAGATTGTTTGGTTAATCTTAACATGCGTTGTGCTTCTCCTTCATCAACAGGAATGACCATCATCCCTCCTACTTTTAATTGCTCAACCAACTTCGGAGGAATAAAAGGAGCAGCAGCAGTAATTATCACTTTATCAAAGGGGGCAAAAGTGGGTAAGCCTTCAAATCCATCGCCATAATAAAATTTGATGTTAGGATATTTTGATTTGAAAAAAAAATTTTTTTGAGCTTCAAATAATTTTTTTTGTCGCTCTATAGTATATACCCTCGCACCAATCTCTGCTAAAACAGTTGCCTGATAAATGCTGCCCGTGCCAATTTCCAAAACCTTATCCATTTTTTTTATTTGCAATAATTGGGTTTGATATGCAACAGTATAAGGTTGAGAAATTGTTTGCCCTTCGCCTATTGGAAATGCTCGGTCTTCATAAGCTATTTTATCAAATGCAGAATCTAAAAAGAAATGTCGTGGAATGGCATTAATAGCTGCTAATACAGCTTCATCGGTGATGCCTTTTTCTATTAAAAGGTCAACTAATTTTTTACGTAACCCTTTGTGCTGATAGCTATCAATATATTTATTCATAAGCAAAACAAATGTAAGCCTATGCATAAATTAAAAACTAAGGAAACTGTTGTTGGGGAAAGAATTTTTAATGAAAAAAATTACACACAATTTTCAATTAGCTTCGTCATTAAAATATTATTTACTAATACTTCATTGCTAGTTTTAACTTCCCCCACAATTCATTATCAAAACTGCTAGGACCGAGTGCTGATGAGGCGCTTGCATTATCTCCCAAACGAACTACTATAACATCTAGACTTGGAACAACATATATTTTTTTATCGTCTTTTCCTAAAGCCATATACATATCTACGGGTGCATTGGGCACTAATGATGTTGGATACACCATCTGAGACTGAGGCACCATAGCACTCGATTTTCCATTTAGCCACCATAAGTAACCATAGCTTAAATTATAATTTTGGCTTGTTGACGTCATTGCTGTAAAATAATTTACATCTGTTAACAATTGTGTTCCATTCCATTCTCCTTTTCTTAAAATTAAACTTCCAAATCTTGCTGCATCTCTTGTTGTACAATAAAATACATTGTTGTACCAAAATGCTGTGCTACTGACTCCTATTTTATCTAATAATTTTGATTTACAATAAGCACTCCAAGTTTGTCCGCTTGCATTTGCTAAAACAGCATGCAACAATAGATATGGCGCATTGTAGTAAGCCCATCGTGTTCCAGCATCAGCTTTATACATTAAATAGGTTGGTTTTGTAGAATCAGGGTTAGCAACACCATCATCTAATCCGGTAGTCATGCTTAATTGATGTTTAACTGTAATTAAATTTTCTTTTATTAAAGGTAAACTTGTCCATCCTGTTCCTAAATATTGTGAAGTTTTATTATTGATATTAATAATACCCTCTTGTTGTGCGATACCTGCTACAAAAGCCACAATACTTTTACCTGCACTTGCTATGTAATATCTTGTGTCTTTATTCCAATTATTCCAATATTGTTCTTTTACAATTTTACCACGATGTAAAACAATTAATCCGTAGGTATTTTTGGTAGCCGCATAATCAAATGCAGCTTGCAACTGAGTATCATCCCAGTTTACAGAAGACGAAGTTTTGGTATCCCAAACATCAGTGCTGGTTGGCGGGAAATAATATGAATTATTAGTTTCTCCAGCATTATTGGTATCATTTTTTTTACATGAACCAAATAAAAATGTAAATGAAGTAATCAAGATTAGATAGCGCATTTAATTTATTTTTTCAAAGACAAATATTGCTTTATTAAGTTTAATATTCAACAAGAAATAAAATAGTGGTCGTATTGCTTACTTTTGTAAACGATATGCTTGGTTGAACGTACTACAAAACTTGTAAATCCATGTTTAATTGTATGATTATAATTTTCTAAAAAATATTCATTATGGCATCTAGAACAGACTTATTTCAATCTCCTGATTATTTTCTTGTAGATGAATTGTTGAGTGAAGAGCATCACCTTGTTCGTGAATCGGTAAGAGCATATGTAAAAAAAGAAATTTCACCCATCATTGAAGATTATGCACAACGTGCAGAATTTCCACAACAGATAGTTGCACAATTAGGAGAGCTTGGATGTTTCGGACCAACGGTTCCTGTAGAGTATGGTGGAGGCGGATTGGATTATATCAGTTATGGTTTAATGATGCAGGAATTGGAACGTGGGGATAGTGGTGTAAGAAGTACAGCAAGTGTCCAGGGAAGCTTGGTAATGTTCCCCATTTATGCATACGGAAATGAAGCGCAAAGAAAAAAATATTTACCCAAACTAGGGAGTGGCGAATGGTTGGGTTGTTTTGGTTTAACAGAACCCAATCATGGAAGTGATCCATCTGGAATGCTTACAAACATTAAGGATGCTGGTGATTATGTAATTTTGAATGGTGCAAAAATGTGGATCAGTAATGCTCCGTTTGCACAAGTTGCGGTGGTCTGGGCAAAGGATGAAGCAGGTATCATAAGAGGTGTGATTGTCGAAAGAGATATGGAAGGATTTTCAACCCCTACAACACACAACAAATGGAGCTTGCGTGCAAGTGCCACAGGCGAATTGGTTTTTGATAATGTAAAAGTTCCAAAAGAAAATATATTACCAAACGTACAAGGTTTGAAAGGTCCTTTAAGTTGCTTGACTAAAGCTAGATACGGCATTGCATGGGGAGCATTGGGTGCTGCAATGGATTGTTATGATACAGCTTTGCGTTACAGTAAAGAGCGCATGCAATTTGACAAACCAATTGCAGTATTTCAATTGCAGCAAAAAAAATTGGCTGAAATGATTACTGAAATTACCAAAGCACAATTAATGGTTTGGCGATTGGGTGTATTAATGAACGAAGGAAAAGTTACACCTGCACAGGTAAGTATGGCAAAAAGAAATAGTTGTGAAATAGCTACAAATATTGCACGTGATGCAAGACAAATGCTTGGTGGAATGGGTATTACAGGAGAATATAGTATCATGCGACACATGATGAATTTGGAGAGCGTAATTACTTACGAAGGCACACACGATATTCATTTATTAATTACCGGGATGGATGTTACAGGATTGAATGCTTTTAAGTAATTTTTAATAGTAGGTTCTATCAAAATAGGAATGAACTCTGACTGAATGTGTTAAATTAATTATTTTGAATATTTAAATAACCCCAACTGGGAAAAAATTAAAAATTTCACTACTGAAAAAATAATTGCCTATTTAAAAAAGTAATAATGAAAATATTTCTCATAGGTATGATGGGCAGTGGTAAAAGTTATTGGGGAAAATATTTATCCAATCAACACAAAATGAACTGGATTGATTTAGACCTGGCAATTGAAGAAGCAAACAACCTAACAATTGAAACAATATTTACAACCAAAGGAGAAGAATTTTTTCGGAAACAAGAAAAAGAAATACTTCGAACAATTGAAACAGTTGATAATATAATTGTGGCTACAGGTGGGGGCACGCCTTGTTTTCACAATAACATACAATGGATGAATTACCAGGGAACAACCATCTGGATTGATGAACCAATTGATGTTTTAGTCAGTAGATTAATTGATGAGAAGTCAAACAGACCATTGATAAAAGATTTAAACGAAAATGAACTGACGCAGTTTCTTTCTACTCAACTGGAAAAACGAAAACCATTTTACCAACAAGCAACATTTCACCTGAATAGCAATAGTATTGTAACATTCAACCCATCAGAAATAGTAACCATTAATTATTTATAGGTGCATAAAACATTTTTAAAAATAGCCTCATTTTTAGGAGCCATCAGCGTAATACTCGGTGCATTTGGAGCACATCAGCTTAAAAGTATTTTATCTGAATCGGCAGTACTTATCTTTGAAACTGCTGTCCGCTATATGTTCTACCATGTAATTGCTTTACTGGCAGTGGCTATCCTTTACCAACAATTTCCCAATAAATTATTAAAGAGTGCGGGTATACTTTTCATTGTTGGCATCATTTTATTTTCAGGTTCGCTGTTTGTACTTACTTATAAAGAAGCATTGGTTTTTCCTGGATTGAAATGGGCTGGTCCAATAACACCATTGGGCGGCACTTGCTTTATTGCAGGATGGATTTGTTTGGGATTTGGAATTAAGAAATAAAAAATTAACACTAAGGTATAAAAAGCTGAGTAGAGTTATCCACGTACAAGTGTGCGACGCAACGAAAGTTGAAAAGAAATCCACAAGCTAGTTACATCATCAATATTTAAAGTAGTTTTCGAAATAAATTTGCATTGTATTATGGCAAACCGTTTAAAAAAGAAAGTTCCACCATCTCCGAGCCCGGAAGAATTGAATGATGACAAGACAGAAGATATTACCGTAAAAGAAATTGTAAAAGACGAACGTACCATAAAAATTGCGGGTGCTATCTCATTACTTTCCTGTATTTTTTTATTCATTTCATTTACTTCTTACTTATTTACATGGCAAGAAGATCAAGATAAAGTACATCAATTTGGTATTAAAATTTTTGCAGTTTCAGATGTTGTTTTGAACAATTTATTGGGCGTATTAGGTGCTTATACTGCACATTTTTTTATGTATAAAGGTTTTGGAATTGCTGCCTATTTGTTTTGTACTTTTTTCTTTACACTCGGTGTGAATTTATTGTTTGGAAAGAAAGTCTTTTCACTAGCACGCAATATCCGCTACGTATTGGTAGGATTGATTGTAATCAGCATGACTTCTGCATTTACAAGTAGTGCTGCAACTTTCAGTTGGGGTGGTGCTGTAGGAGAATTAATGAATGCGTGGTTTGTAAAATGGATTGGAAATATAGGGACAGGTGCTTTATTGTTGTTGAGTGTTTTTGCTTTCGCAATTTGGAGATTCAATCCAACATTTGTTTGGCCTGAAGCATTTTTCAATAATTTATTCAAGAAAAAAAATGTTGATGCAACGGAACTTTTACAAACTGAAGAAAATGCTGAAACCATTGCTGAGCCTACCTTTAACGAATGGCTGGCTGAGCAAGAAGCAATGCAACCGGAAAATAATGCAAAATTATTTATTGATAAAGATGCAGAAGAATTTGTCAGTCAAAATAAATTAAAATCAGAAGGCAAAGCAGTAAGTGTAATAATGCCTTTGCAAGAAAATACTGAAGAACAGTTGAGTTTGAATGAAATTGATACTAATGAAAGTGCAATAGATAATATTCCATTTGAATTGAACGAAAAATATGCTGGCTTGCCTGATGGATTTGACTTAGAAATTAAACCAACAGTTGATGAAAGTGCAATTTTAGAAGAAGATGATATTGAAGAAGATATTGATTTATCTGATGAAGAAATAGACGAATCAGATGAAGCAACAGAAGATACTGCATTGGAAATGAGAAGCGATGCATTGGCAACAGTGAATTATGATCCTACACTTGATTTGAGAGATTATAAGTATCCTGAAATTGGTTTGTTGGAAATACACGGAAGTGAAAAAATTATTCATGACCCAAATGAGCTAGAGACCAATAAAAAACAAATTATTGCCACACTCAATAACTACGATATTGCCATACAAAGGATTGCAGCAACGGTGGGACCAACAGTTACGTTGTACGAAATTGTACCGGCACCGGGTGTAAGAATTAGCAGAATTAAAAATTTAGAAGATGATATTGCATTGAGTTTGGCAGCATTGGGTATTCGTATTATCGCTCCTATTCCGGGTAAAGGAACTGTAGGTATTGAAGTTCCTAATGTTCGCAAAACAGTTGTGAGCATGAAAACATTGTTGAGCAGTGAAAAATTTCAAAACAATAATTATTCTTTGCCAATTGCCATTGGTAAAAAAATTGACAACGAAAACTTTATTGTGGACTTGGCTGCTATGCCGCATTTACTGATGGCAGGTGCTACAGGGCAAGGAAAATCCGTAGGCTTAAACGCAGTGCTTGTAAGCCTTTTATACAAAAAACATCCTTCTCAATTAAAGTTTGTTTTGGTTGATCCAAAGAAAGTAGAATTGAGTTTGTATAGAATTATTGAAAAACATTTTCTTGCAAAACTTCCCGGAGAAGAAGACAGTATTATTACTGATACCAAAAAAGTTGTTCATACATTGAATGCACTTTGTATTGAAATGGACAACCGCTACGATTTATTGAAAGAAGCCGGTTGTAGAAATATTAAAGAGTACAACGAGAAATTTACTTCAAGAAAATTAAATCCACAAAAGGGACATCAATACTTGCCGTTTATTGTATTGGTTGTAGATGAATTTGCAGATTTGATTATGACAGCAGGCAAAGAAGTGGAAATGCCCATTGCACGGTTGGCGCAGCTTGCAAGAGCAATCGGAATACATTTAATAATTGCTACACAACGTCCGTCTGTAAATATTATTACAGGAACTATCAAAGCCAATTTCCCTGCACGTATTGCGTTTAAAGTTTCCTCTAAAATTGATAGCCGTACAATTTTAGATGCAGGTGGCGCCGATCAATTAATTGGAAAGGGCGACATGTTGGTAAGTTATAATGGCGAAGTAACCCGTTTACAATGTGCTTTTGTAGATACTCCGGAAGTAGAAAAAATATGTGAATTTATCGGCAAACAAATTGGATATCCCGATGCATTTTTATTACCGGAATATGTAGATGAAAAAGAAGAATCCGGGAAAGATTTTGATGACGGCGACCGAGATGTGTTGTTTGAAGATGCAGCAAAGCTTATCGTACAAAACCAGGTAGGCAGTACATCATTGATACAAAGACGAATGAAATTAGGATACAACAGAGCCGGGAGATTAATGGATCAATTGGAAAGAGCAGGAATTGTAGGTCCTAATTTGGGAAGTAAAGCTAGAGAAGTGCGTTTTAAAACTGAAGCCGAATTGATAGAATTTTTATCCATTTAGATTGTTAAGATTACATTGAGCAACTATTGTATTTGTGTTTGTTTAAGTTAAACATTTGATTGGTTGGTTTGTCTCAGACAATTCAAAGCTTATATTTGCCACTTCAAAATCACCAGATGAAAAAAATATTATTTGTTCTTCCACTGCTATTCAGTATACAATTAATACATGCTCAAAATGACCCCAATGCCAAGAAAATTTTAGATGGTGTTAGTGCCAAAGTAAAAGCAATGACTGCATTAACTGGAAACTTTACCATCAAATCATTTACAAGTAAAGGAAAACTGAACGGAACAAAATCTGGAACAATTTCTTTGAAAGGAAATAAATATACCCTCAAACAAGGTACTACCGAAATTATTTGTGATGGCTCAAAAACTTATAGTTTCGATGGAGCTAAAACAGTTACTGTTGCACCGGCTGAAGATGGCAATAAAACATTGACTCCACAAAAAATATTGAGTGGCAACTACGATAAAGATTTTACATACAAACTAATTTCAACTACAGGAAATTTCAGTGAAATTGAATTAAAACCAACCGACAACCGAAAAAACTTTCAGAAGGTAAATATTTTTGTAGATAAAACAAAAGGATTAATTACCAAAGCAAAATTATTGGATAAAAGTAACAATCAGATGGAGTTCAATTTTACCAACATCAATACCAAAGCTGTTTTAGCTGATGCTAATTTCATATTCAATAAAAGCAAATATCCAAAAGACGTAGAAATACTTGATTAGTTTTTTCCATGAAAATAATTCTGCTAATCGCTTTTTTTTGCATTGCATTATATGGTAATGCTCAATTTAATATTAAGTTAGTAGTGAGCAGTATTGCAACAAAAGCAAATGAAGATATTTACGTTGCAGGAAATTTTAACAACTGGAATCCCGCAGATGAAAAATACAAGTTGAAACCATTTGCAGGTGGCAGAAAAAATATTGTTATTAAAGACATACAACCCGGATCTTACGCATTTAAATTTACAAGAGGCAGTTGGGATAAAGTAGAATGTTTGTCAGATGGCAGAACTATACAAGACAGAATCATTGATGTTAATGAAGATGTATCACAAGAACTCACAATTTCGGGTTGGAAAGATGATTACCCCGATAAGCCAAAACCTTATACAGCAAGCCCTCAGGTAAGAATTATGGATACGGCGTTTAGTATGCCATCGCTCAGCAGAAAAAGAAGAATTTGGTTGTATTTGCCAAAAGGTTACGCAGCAGCCAATAAAACTTATCCCGTGTTATACATGCAGGATGGACAAAATTTATTTAATGAACAAACAGCAAATTTGGGTGAATGGGGTGTAGATGAATGTTTGGATAGTTTGCAAAGAAAAACTGGTAAAGAATGTATTATTGTTGGCATTGACAACGGTGCTGATAAACGCATGAGTGAATACAGTCCGTATAGTTTTATAATGAATCAACAAAGCATAAAAGCTGAGGGAAAACAATATGTTGATTTTATTGTACAAACTTTAAAACCCCTTATAGATAACAAATACAGAACAAAAAAGGGAGTTGAACACACAAGCATTGCAGGTAGCAGCATGGGCGGTTTAATCAGCTTGTATGCGTTGTTACAATATCCTGAAGTGTTTGGTTCTGCAGGAATTTTTTCACCTTCATTTTGGATAGCATCAGATTGTTATACAGATGCAGAAAAATTTAGTAGTAAGCTAAATAGCAATTTTTATTTTTATGCAGGCGGAAAAGAAAGTGCAACAATGGTTGGTGATGTAAAAAAGATGGCGACTATACTAGGAAAAAAGAATTACAATTACAGAATCACTACAACAATTGACCCGAATGGAATGCACAATGAAAATAACTGGCGCAGAGAATTTCCTGCATTTTATTTGTGGCTGATGAATAATTAAATTAGATTAAACCTTGTATGTAACACCTTCAATTGCCAAATCTGTGTTTTGAAAAACAGATTTTGTTTCCGTTAAAAAATCATCTAATTTTTCATATTTGCTGCTAAAATGTCCAATTAATAATTTACCCACTCCTGCTTTCTTAGCAATTTCACCGGCTTGTACAGTTGTACTGTGAAACCTTGTCATTGCCCTTTCTTCTAAGTCTTTCAGGTAAGTTGTTTCATGATATAACAATGAAACACTTTTTACTTTTTCAGCCATGCGTTCATCGAATAAAGTGTCAGCTGCATAAGCATAACTTAATGGGGGTATGTTGGGAAATGTTACTGATTCATTTTTAATTAACACGCCTTCTTTTGTTTCATAATCAGCACCTGTTTTTAATTGTTCATAATAAGCAACCGGGATTTCATAAGCTACCGCTTGGTCTTTATTTATTTTAAAAGGTTGTTTTTTTTCTCTGATAATAAAACCCCAACAAGAAATTCGATGATATGTACTGAAACAAGCAACAGAAAAATTTTGATGATCTATAATTATGCCCTCCTCCGTTAAAGGATGAAAGTGCAAATCATAAGGCAGTGTTGTATCGGCAACTTTCAATTGCAATTGTATAATTTCCTGTAATAATGGAGGTGCAAATAAATGCAAAGGTGCTTCTCTTCTCATTAATCCCATGCTTGTCAAAATGCCCATCAATCCAAAATAATGATCACCATGTAAATGAGAAATAAAAATATGATTGATTTTATTGTGGCGAACTTTATACTTCATCATCTGCATTTGCGTTCCTTCGCCGCAATCAATGAGAAATGCATGATTATTTAGTGTAACCAACTGTGCAGTAGGATGCCTATTGTACGCAGGTATTGCAGAATTATTGCCTAAAATGGTAACACCTAAC
>CANGTN010000026.1 GCA_947456805.1 Chitinophagaceae bacterium
ACTCATCATTCAAAGCTTCTTCCAAAGGAAACTCAAAACTACAGCTCGGGCATTTTATCATGGTTGCCATACTACAAGTATTACGAATTTTGAAAATTAATTATTTTGAAACCAATAAAGCTGAAATTTTACTACAAAAAAAATCTCTACCAAAATGGCAGAGATTTATAAAAAGATATAATCATTTACATGTGTGATTGTATTTTTTTGTCCAAAACACTTTTTGGAACTGCACCAATTTGTTTGTCTATTACCTGACCACCTTTGATAAACAAAATTGCCGGAATAGAAGTAATACCATAATTCACACTCACATTAGGGTTCACATCTACATTCACTTTACCAATTTTTACTTTACCTGCATATTCTTTTGCCAATTCATCAATAACTGGTCCGATAGCACGACAAGGTCCACACCATTCTGCCCAAAAATCAATTACTGTAAGTTGATCACTATTAATTACTTCCGTTTGGAAATTTGAGTCTGTAAATTCTAAAGCCATAATTATTATTTTTTTGTATTGAAAATAGATTTAGTAACACTTAGCAAAAATATATCCAAACTACATTTACTGTTAAATTGACTTTTCCACTTTTGTTACTAAAAAGAAATACATTTTGGTAATGCATCCCTTTTTACAAAAACTCCGGTAAGTTTATTAAGTTAATTGTTTAAAACAGTTTTAACCCAATACCGATTTGAAGTTGCTGGGTTTTCCATTTTTCCTGATTTTGCAATTGATTGATATTGGATAAACCAACATTGTATCTTCCATACACTTTTAATGACCCAAGGTTCAACTGAACACCGCCAATCATACCAAAATTTCCATTGTTGAAAGCATCTTTGCCATTTTGTACCAAGTCATTGCTATGATTGACTAAAATACTATACTCGGGCCCTACATGAAAGCTAAATAATTTACTTAGATTTATTTTTAATAAAATTGGAATTGATAAATAATTAAACTGTGCATCTTTGTTGAGAGCCAAAGATGAATTGAAAGTAGTACTTGTTGTTTGAGTTTGGCTAAATAACACCTCAGGTTGAATAGCAAATGTTTTTCCCAAACCAATTTCTGCATAAGCCCCTCCCTGATATCCTAAATTAAACCCATCTTTAAAACTTTGTCCTTGAATTTTATTTAAATTACCACCCAGTTTTAATCCTAGATGGAAACTTTGTGCTTTTGTATTTAAACTTAAAGCAACAAGTACAACAGCCGATAAAATAAGTTTTTTCATAATAGATAGTATATTGAAGAATGAATTTAGTAACAAATTTATCATTTCAACTTTTTTATTTTGAATTTGTTAGTAATTTATGATAACAGAAATAGATATTGATAGAATTATTGAAATGGCTTGGGAAGACAGAACCCCATTTGAGGCAATCCAATTTCAATTTGGCAAAACTGAACAAGAGGTAATTGAAATAATGAGAGCCAATAGCAAACGCAGTAGTTTTAAAATGTGGCGCAAACGTGTACAAGGCAGAGCCACAAAGCATCTTAAGCTCCGGTCTGCCAGTGTTACAAGATTTAAGTGCACATTACAAAAACAAGTTAGCATGAATAAAATAAGCAAACGATAACACAAACATTGTTCAATCATTGATTTGTTTTATATAAATCAATATATTGCACTTAAATAAAAATTTATGGGACTACCGGTAAACGATAAAAAGAATGCTAAACTTTCGGGCAAAACTGCTGGCAATAGCACGCAAGGCTCAAAGTTTATTGCGAAAGCAAGCAAAGCAGTTGGTGTAACTAAAAAGCCTATTAAAACAGGTGGCTCAAGAGGAAGCTAAACGTTACATATCAAGACATTAAAAAACTCGCAATCCTAATATTGCGAGTTTTTTTGTGCACTTTTTCTACACTAGTTCAATTACGGTTATCTCAGGTAAAATTCCTACCCTGCCAGGATAACCAATAAAACCAAATCCCCTATTTACATATAATTTTTGTTTGCCATCTTCATACAATCCAGCCCATTGTTTGTACATCCATTGCACCGGGCTCCATTTAAAATATGGATTTTCTATGCCGAATTGCATTCCGTGGGTATGACCCGCAAGCATCAAATCGACATCTGCATACTTTGTTTTTACTTCCGCATCCCAATGGCTTGGATCGTGGCTTAGTAAAATTTTGAATGGATATTTTTCTGTTCCGGAATGTGCTTCTTGCATTTTACCATATTTTGGAAATCTGCCCTTTGCGCCCCAGTTTTCGATCCCTAATAAAGCAATGGAATCGTCTTCTTTTGTTAATACCACATGTTCATTCATCAGCAAACGCCAACCCAATTCTGTATGAATGTTTTTAAGTTTTGCCAGATTTTCTTTCTTTGCATGTTCGCTTTCCCAGGCTACATAATCTCCGTAATCATGATTTCCCAAAGTGCTGTAAACCCCTAATGGTGCTTTTAATTTATTAAATACATCCATATATCCATGTACTTCGGTATGTCTGTCATTAACCAAATCACCGGTAAATAAAATCAAATCTGCATTTTGTTGCATAATCAAATCCATTCCATGATGCACAGCATTTTTATCCTGAAAACTTCCACAATGAATATCGCTGATGTGCACAACTTTCAAGCCTTTGAATGCTTTAGGCAAGTTGTCATAAGCAAGCTGTACTTTTTTAATTTGATAACTATATTTATTAGAAAATCCATACAACAAAGTGCCAAACAAAGCAGTTCCTGTACCCAAACCCAACCAGCTTAAAAAAACACTTCGGCTGATATTAGAATCATCAGAAATAGTTGATCCATTTTTTACATTAATAAATTTACCCACTACCCACATTACAATTCTTCTCAAATCATCTACCAAAAAGAGAGTACTACCGACCAATTTGGCAATAAACAATCCGGCCATGATTGAAAAGATATAATTTCTGAAAAACTTGCTTGTTTGTAATGTTTGAACATAGGGGAAAAGCACAAGCGTTGCAATTGTTGCAGCAGCCAAAAACCAATAAATCAGGTAAAATGTAATCTTTGTTCTATCAGAAGTATTGTGCGAAACTGTTTTGATAGCCTGAAAAACATAAAAATCCAATGTGAGCATAATAGCAGCAATAATGAACCAGGTACTTGAATTTTTCATATAGAAAAAAGTAATTTGAATTCGAAATTAGAACAACAAGCGTAACATTGTTAGATATTGGCTAATTATTAAGAGAAATAAATTGAAACAAAGCTAATCTATGATATTTTTGAAGTGGAGAATAGAACATAAATAATTCTCTTGTTCTTTTAGAAACTTAATAATTTACATTTGTAATCTTTAGAAACTTTTTTAAAACATAGGGTTGTATTATATGGCAAGAATTATTGGAGTAGCAAATCAAAAAGGTGGCGTAGGAAAAACTACCACGGCCATCAATTTAGCAGCAAGTTTTGCAGTATTGGAGTATAAAACATTATTGGTAGATGCGGATCCGCAAGCAAATAGCACAACAGGTGTTGGATTTGATTTGCATAATATTACCAGCAGTTTATACGATTGCATGGTAAATAATTTAAGAGCAAATGATGTTATTTTAAAAAGTGAAATTCCTAATTTGGATTTAATTCCATCACATATTGATTTGGTTGGAGCAGAAATTGAAATGATTAACTATCCCAACCGTGAAAATGTAATGAAGTCTTTATTAGATGAAATCAGAGACAGATACGATTTTATTGTAATTGACTGCTCTCCTTCTTTAGGTTTGATTACAGTTAATTCTTTGGTAGCTGCGGATAGTGTAATTGTTCCTGTACAATGCGAATTCTTTGCGTTGGAAGGATTGGGTAAATTACTGAATACCATAAAAATTGTACAAAGCCGTTTAAATCCTGATTTACAAATTGAAGGTATATTAATGACAATGTACGATGGTCGTCTTCGTTTATGTAATCAGGTTGTAAGTGAAGTAAGAAGACATTTTGATGATATGGTTTTCAGCACAATCATTCACAGAAACACAAGATTAAGTGAAGCACCGAGTGTAGGAAAACCCGTTATTTTATATGATTCAGATAGTAAAGGCGCCATCAATTACTTAAATCTTTCGAAAGAAATTTTGCAGAAAAATGAGATGACAAAAATGACCAATGAAGAAAGAATTATCGAATAATTTTTTCAATTTTTAAATCAAGCATTTACACAATTCAAACACATGACAACACCGAAACAAAATAAAGATGCAATAGGCAAAGGCTTACGCAGCTTATTACAAAATATAGATGAAGATTTAAAAACAACCACCGGAGCACTCAAAACCAATGTTGTAGAGCGTGCCGTAAATGTTATGCGCATTCCTTTGTCGGATATATCTGTAAATCCGAAACAACCACGTAGAGATTTTGATGAAACTGCTTTGAGTGAATTGGCAACTTCTATTAAGATACATGATATCATTCAGCCTTTAACTGTAACCAAATTAGCCTCCGGAAAATACCAGTTAATTGCAGGAGAAAGAAGGTTCAGAGCCAGTAAAATTGCAGGTTTGAAAGACGTGCCGGTTTACATCCGTCAGGCAAATGACAAAGAATTATTAGAACTTGCATTGCTTGAAAATTTGCAGCGTGAAGATTTAAATGCCATTGAAATTGGACTCAGTTACAAGCGCATGATGGATGAACTGGATTATACGCAAGAACAAGTTGCAGAAAGAATGGGTAAAGAAAGAAGCACTGTTACCAATTATATGCGTTTGTTAAAACTTCCTCCAGATATTCAATTGGCAGTTCGTAATGCTACTATCAGCATGGGACATGCGAGAGCATTGATTAATATTGATACCATAGACAAACAATTATTTGTTTTTAATGAAATAAAAAGCAAACAACTCAGCGTTCGTCAAACAGAAGATTTGGTAAGAAAACTATACAAAGGAAATGACAATAACAAACAAGCTTCTAAAAACGAATTGCCACCTGCTTACAAAAAAATTGAAGACAATTTATCTTCTTTCTTCAGCGCAAAAGTTAAGATGGTGCACAACAAACAAGGTTATGGCAGCATAACAATTGATTATTTTTCGCTTCAGGAACTAAACAAAATTTTAGATTTGATGAATGTAGTGGTAAGTTAATTCGTGCATGAATCTATATCGTATCATTATATCATTTCTCTTTTTAATTGGCACATTTGCAGCTTCTGCAAATGCTGTGGATACCACTATTGGAGACAATTTAAGTTTACAAAAAGAAACATTACCGGTAATTACAAAACACAATTCCAGAACAGCAACAAGACGTTCCGCTATTATACCAGGCTGGGGACAAGCTTACAATAAAGAGTATTGGAAAATTCCAATTGTGTATGGAGCATTGTCTATACCAACAATCACTTTTTTTTACAACAATACCTGGTACAACAGAACAAAATCTGCATATGACCTTGTGTACAAAGCTTCTGACCCAATCACCGCAACCAAACAAGACACATTGAATCTTCAAAATGTATATCCCGTTTTGAAAGGCTTCAGTTTGGGTTCGTTGCAAACTTTCAGAAATGCATTCCGTAGAGACAGAGATTTTTCTGCATTATGGTTCTTGATTGTATGGGGGTTGAATGTTGTAGATGCCACTGTTTTCGGGCATTTGAAAGAATTTGATGTAAGCGATGATTTGTCTTTAAAAATTCATCCTTCAATCAATCCAATCAATAACAGCAAAGGATTAAGTTTATCTTTAAGCATGAGAACTAAAGAAAAAAAGTTGATTGATGTTAGATAATTATTTACCCAACAATACAACAAAAATGAACTGTAGTGGCGTCGCACACTTCAACGAAATCAATACTTTCAACAATTTTTAATCATGAAAATAGCATTAATCGGATACGGCAAAATGGGCAAAGCAATCGAAACAATTGCAGTAGGTAAAGGCCATGAAATTGTATTAAAAATTGGAATTGAGAACATAGATGATTTTACCATCGAAGCGATTCAACAGGCAGATATTGCCATTGAATTTAGTAGTCCGCACAGTGCCTTTCAAAATGTAATGAAATGCCTGGAAGCCAAAGTTCCCGTGGTTTGTGGCTCTACAGGCTGGCTCGATAAATACCATGATGTAAAAGATTTTTGTGTAAATCAAAATGCTGCATTGTTGTATGCAAGTAATTTCAGTGTGGGTGTAAATTTATTTTTTGAGCTGAATAGCTACCTCGCCAAAATGATGAGCACACATCATGAATACAATGTAGTGATGGAAGAAATTCACCACACTGAAAAAAAAGATGCTCCAAGTGGAACCGCTATAACCCTTGCAGAACAAATATTACAGCAAATTCAAACAAAAAAAATATGGGTAAACCAACCCACACATAAAGCAGAAGAACTTGAAATTGTATCCAAAAGAATTGACCCAGCTCCCGGCACACATACCATCAAATATGCCTCTGCAATTGATGATATTGAAATTACCCATACAGCACATAACCGCATTGGCTTTGCAAGTGGCGCAGTATTAGCCGCAGAATTTTTAGTATACAAAAAAGGAATTTTTACAATGAAGGATGTGTTGGGTTTTTAGATAACAACAATAGGTAAACAAATCATTGCTAAAACAAAAAATATTTATTTAATAGAATCATCTACTATTTATAAAGGTATTAAACTCTGCTTTTGCAATTGAACTGGTAAAAATTGAATTATGTTCTCCACCCGGAATTTCAACAAACTTACTATTTTGGCAGTTTGTACAACTCAAAACATCTTGTTTAAAAACTGGCCAAGAATACATTTGTACTGCCCCATCATTGAGACCTTGTACAAAGAGAATATCTGATTTAAAACCCTTTGTAAAATTCAATAATGACCTTTGAAAATATGCATTTGGATTATTGGTTGTTGTTCCGTAAACATAACGTAGTTTATCACATGTTACTCCAGATACTATTTGTCCATTTTCTTCAAGCTGGCATCTATAAACAAGATTTAATGGACCCGGCGCATTTGCAATTACACCATTTGTCTGATGCATTGTATTTAATCGTGTAACTAAATAGCCACCTTGAGAATGACCTGCCAAAAAAACCTTTTTTACTTTTATTCCAAGTTCCTGACTTGCTTTATTCTTCACCCATAGCAAAGCAGCTTCGGCCTGAACAATATTATCGCCCAATAACATATTTTCTCCCGGATAGGCTACACTTACCAGCATCATATCTTTCCTGTCAAGTATAGACTTGAAATTATCAAGATTTATATTTGCAGCAGTAATTAAATTACTGTCGTATAAAACAGTACCATGGTAAAGGATGAGTACATCCAAATCATTTAATGCAGGTTTATCAATAATTACATCAACATTAATATTATTGTAAGTAATTGTTTTGGTTTGCCTGTAGGCTACAGGCACATTTACATCTTCATTCTTTTTGCAGGAAAAAAAAATAAGGGAAATCCAAACTAGTAATCTCATATATTCATTTTTATAAGTAACTGACTTGTGATTATTTTATAAGTTTAATGCAACTTCTCAAACTAACAAATAATGATAAACTTCTTGAACTATTTGAACTTGAATTTTTTACCCAAAAACTCGAAAGGCACAAAGGGTTAAGCAACTTTTTCAACCTATTAAACTACTAAACTATAAAATCTTAAACTTTAAAATACGTAACTATACCACTAAACTACTGTAGTGCTTACAACATACTTTGCAATCAGATCAATGTTTTGTAGTTCCATACAATTGAAATGTTTCTTGGGGCATTGTTTGTAGCCAATTTTACTGCAGGGTCTGCAACTCAGTCCGGTTACTTCAAATCTTGTATCTGTAATGGTATCATTTCCATAATAAGCAGTCATACCAAAATCGGTAACAGTATTTCCCCAAATAGAAACAATTGGTTTTTTTAATGCTGCTGCAATGTGCATTAATCCTGTATCATGGGTGATTATGAGTTTGCTTCTTCTTACCAAATCGGCACTTTCATTGAGGTTAAATTTTCCGCAGGAATTGTAAATTTTAATGTCATCTGTTGCAGCGACAATATCGCCATTTGCTTTGTCTTCGGGTCCGCCCAATAAAATAATGGGATAATTAATTTTGCTGCAAAGTTCTTTCAGGCGATGAACGGGTAATTTTTTTGTTTCCAATGCTGCGCCAATTACAATTCCAATGTATCCGAAATGATGCGATGCAGGAATGTCTTGATCTTTTACTTTGTCTTTCTCCGGAATAAAATAATCCAATCCTTTGCCGTCATTCAGAACACCAAAACTTGTAAGCGTTAAGAGGTTCCTGTCTACAATATGCAGCTTGGGTAAAACATTTATTTTTAAAGCAGTCAATAACCATTTTTGAATATTCAGTTTATTAAACGAAAATGATTTTACTTTCAATGCTTTTTTTATCCTTAAAGTTCTGAGGTTGTGGTGCAAATCAATTATGTAATCATATTGCTCGGATTTTAATGCATCTATCATGGTATCCCAATCATTACCAAGTGTTATGATTTTATCTATGTAAGGATTCGATTCTACAATACTTGTGAAAGACTTTTTAGTAAGAAAATGAACTTCAACATCAGGGACTTGTTTTTTCAAACACCTTACAACAGGTGTGGTTAAAACAATATCTCCAATAGATGAAAAACGGATGATTAAAAATTTCATGTTTCAGTTTATAAAATCCCTCAAAGCATTATCAATACAATTATACTTCAACAAAATTTAAGTCTTTGCCAAAAGTTTCTTTACTTATGATTGCTGCTGCAATAGCCAGTATCATAACAATAATACCTGTTATAATTGCACCATGAATAAAAGATGTTTCAGCCCTAAAATATTTGAATAACGGAATAATAAAAATAGACAATAATCCACGCACCATATTTGGAATAGTGGTTGCTGCAGTTGCTCTGATATTTGTACCAAACTGCTCCGCTCCCATTGTTACAAAAATTGCCCAAAAGCCAGTTCCAAAGCCTAATCCGGCACATATCCAATACATTGCACCTGCAGTTCCGTTGTATAAATTGGTGAAGAATAAAACCATAAAGAATACGGTAATTCCATAAAAAACATACAATGCTTTTTTTCTGCTTTTTAACGACTGGCTTAAAAATCCAATTAAAATATCGCCAACAGAAATTGCTGCATAGGCATACATAATTGCCTTGCCGGAATCAATAGATTCTTTGATTCCAAATGCCAATCCAAATTCTTTTGAGAATGTAATTAAAATGCCAATTACATACCATGTTGGCAGCCCGATTAAAATACCAAGAATATATCTTTTGAGTCTTTCGCCTTTTGCAAAAAGCATGAAGAAATTTCCTTTCTGAACATTCATCTCTTTCACTTTATTAAACATGCCACTTTCAAAAACAGATATGCGCAACAACAATAAAGTAAGTCCTAAACCTCCGCCAATAAAATAACATGTTCTCCATTCAAAATTTTGTTTGAAAAAATAAGCAAACACAGCACCTGTAAGTCCAATACCTGCAACCAAACTCGTTGCAATACCACGTTTTTCTTTCGGAACCATTTCACTTACAAGTGTTATACCTGCGCCTAATTCTCCGGCCAAACCCAAGCCGGCTATGAATCTGATGAGTGCATACTGGTTGACGGTTTGTACAAATCCATTGGCAATGTTTGCTACAGAATACAATAAAATACTGCCGAATAAAACACTCAATCTTCCTTTTTTATCGCCAATTACGCCCCACAATATTCCGCCAAGCAATAAGCCAATCATTTGTGTGCTGATGATTTTTTCACCATCGGTAAGTAATGCAGCCTCACTAACACCAATTGATTTTAAACTTGGCACACGAATAATGCTGAACAACAATAAATCATAAATATCAACAAAATAGCCTAATGCAGCTACCAAAACAGGAATAGATAATATTCCAATTTGTTTTTCTTTATTCATATTTGAACTTCCTTATCAGTTAAAAATTAAGTTTCAATAAAATCTAAATCTCTTCCAAAAGTTTCTTTGGTAAATATTACAGCAAGCAATGCTATGAGCATTACAATAATTCCTGTAATCCATCCACCGGTTACAAAATCTACACCATCAAGTGAACGTATCCATTGAAACAACAAGCTGATTAATACCAAACCTCCACGCACAAAATTTGGAATGGAAGTAGTGGCAGTAGATCTAAGGTTTGTACCAAACTGTTCTGCACTCATACTAATGTATAATACAGAAATTCCGGAGCCAAAACCAAGTCCCATACATATCCAATACATGTGTTGTGCTGTTTCATTGTGTTGCATAAAATAAAGCACCATGAAACAAATTGCAATTGCATAAAAAACTAACAATGCTTTTTTACGACTTTTAATAATATTGCTTAAAAAACCGGCAGATAAATCACCAAGTGCTAAACCCATGTATTGGTACATTACGGCTCTTCCCGGATCAACATTTTCAATGCCCATTCCTTTGCCAAACTTATTGCTGAAACTTACTAAAACACCAATTGCATACCATACTGGCAAGCCGATTAAAATGCTGCGGATATATCTTAAAAAACGATCTTTTTTATTGAAAAACATGAAAAAATTTCCTAGCTGAACAGACTTATTTTTTACGCTGTCGTACATACCACTTTCTTTGATGCTAACACGCATCAACAATAATAACAACCCTAAACCACCGCCTAAAAAATAGCAAATGCGCCAATTGTTGAAAAAATCATTTACATAAAATGCAGTGATTGTTCCAAATACTCCTGTGGTTGCAATAATTGTTGCGGCAATGCCTCTTTTTTCTTTGGGTAAAATTTCACTTGTTAATGTTATACTTGCTCCTAACTCCCCCGCTAAGCCAAGCCCTGCAATGAATCGGAGCCAGGTGTATGTTGTTACATCTTGCACAAAACCGTTTGCTATAGTAGCAATTGAGTATAAAAGTATAGAACCAAACAAAACACTTAACCGTCCTTTTTTATCTCCTAAAATGCCCCAAAATATTCCGCCAACTACCAATCCAATCATTTGAATGTTGAGCATGTATTCTCCTGTTGCATCAATACTATTATCATCCAATCCCAAACTTTTCAAACTTGGTTTACGGATAATATTGAACAACAACAAATCAAATACATCTACAAAAAAACCCAATGCACCTACAATTACAGGAAGTGAAAAAATACCGTACTCTTTTTGTTGCGTCATACTTTTTTACTTAAAATAATCTTGTAATAAAGTGTTGATTGGTTTGAATAAGATAGATACTATTTAATTTATTTCAGTTTTTTTTTGCTAAATAATTTTAATAATACCGGTGCTGTTGTAATAAATACAATACCTAAAACAATAATTTCTAAATGGCTTTTCAAATCAAAACCAAATTGAGATAGAATCCATTTTTGTAAAAAATGTCCGGCAAGTAACATACTGAAAACCCATGTAAAAGAACCAACTATATTGTAAAAAGTAAATTTCTTTTTATCCATTTGTACAATGCCCGCAACAATTGGAGCAAAGGTTCTGATGATGGGTAAAAAACGTGCAATCACAATTGCGCCACCACCATTCTTTTCATAAAAGTCATGCGCTTTTAAAAGGTATTTCTTTTTGAATAATAAGTTGTCTTTCCAACTGTACATAGTGGGACCTACCCGATTACCAAACCAATAGCCAATAGTGTTTCCGAATATTCCTGCAATAGAAATTAATACCCACAAAAACAACAATTGTATGTATTCATTTTGTATTGGTAATAACGTTGTAACTAATTCATTACAATAAATGCCGGCAACAAATAACAGACTATCACCCGGCAAAAAGAATCCTACAAACAAACCCGTTTCTGCGAACACTACAAACAATAATAACCACAAGCCACCATGCTCAATATAAAATTGAGGTTGTAATAATTGTGTAAAATGAAAAGAATCTAAGAAGTACATGAAAAATATTTTATAAATGAAAAAACTAAGCAGCTTTTACGGGTGTGTGTTCTAATTCTCCCTCCCATTTGCTCACAACACTTGTTGCCAGTGCATTTCCAACAACATTCGTTGCTGTTCTGAACATGTCGCAAAAATGATCAATAGGTAAAATCAATGCTACACCAATTGGTGGAATATTAAACATGGCACATGTTGCCAAAACTACTACCAAACTTGCTCTTGGAACACCTGCAATTCCTTTGCTTGTAAGCATCAGCACCAACAACATAGTTAATTGCGAAGGAATATCATGTGCAATAGGAACATTGTACACTTGTGCAATTGCCAAACTTGCAAACGTCATGTACATCATACTTCCATCTAAATTAAAAGAATAACCCAATGGTAAAACAAAAGCAACTATTCTGTCTTTGCAACCAAATCTTTCCAGTTCTTCTGTAAGTTTTGGAAACACAGCCTCACTGCTTGTTGTACTAAATGCAATTAATAATGGATTGCTGATGCGGCGTAATAATTCTTTTAGCCTTCCACGTAAAATAATAAAACCAACGGTTAATAAAATTGCCCACAATGAAGCAATACCTATTAAAAAGAAAGCAAAATATTTGATGTAAAACTCAAATATCTCCAACCCTTTTGCAGCAACAACAGCAGATATTGCACCAAAAACACCTAATGGTGCAAAGTTCATCACATATCCTACAATTTTAAGAATGATATGAGATGCCACTTCTAAAGCTTTGATTAATGGCTTTGCATACTCACCAACAGAAGCAGCTGCAACACCAAAGAAAATAGAGAATACAACCAATTGTAAAATCTCATTGGTAGCCATTGCTTCAATAAAACTCTTTGGAATTACATGTTCTACAAAGTTTTGTAAAGAGAAAGCAGTTTGTTTGGTCATCAAATCTTTCAAGCCTTCGGTATCTTGTTGTGAAAGGCTGATGTATTGTCCGGGTTTGAAAAAATTCACCAACAACAATCCAATTAATAATGAAACCAACGATGCGGTAATAAACCATAAAATTGCTTTCCCACCAACTCGACCAACAGTTTTCAAATCACCCAACTTAGCAATACCAACTACCAATGTTGTAAATACCAATGGTGCAATAATCATTTGTACCAACCGAATAAAAATGCTGCTCAATAATTTAATGTTTGCAGAAAAACTTTTTATAACAACAGGAGAACTTTGTGTATGAACAATATAACCCACAGCAATTCCCAAAACCATTGCAACTAAAATCCATAAAGTGAGTTTGTTTTTTTTTGCAGGAGCAGATGTAACGGCAGCCATTAAATAGTGTGTTGATTAGGTTGGCAATATAGTAATAAAGTAGATAAACTATCAATTGTAAAACTTTTATGTGATGTAATTATTTTTTCACTAATTTTCGGCACTAAATTGTATCATTAATAATCAAAACTATTATGAGTTTATTTGCAAAGAAATCATTAGACCTCATGTTGGCTCAAGCCGATGAAGGTGAAAAGGGGCTTAAAAGAACACTAGGACCAGGTAACTTAATTGCTCTTGGTATTGGAGCAATTATTGGAGCTGGTTTATTTGTGCGTACAGCTGCCGCTGCAGGACAAGCAGCAGGACCAGGCGTTACCATTTCATTTATTGTTGCTGCAATTGGTTGTGCATTCGCAGGTTTGTGTTATGCAGAATTTGCTGCTATGATTCCAATTGCCGGAAGTGCTTATGCTTACAGTTATGTAACAATGGGTGAATTAATTGCATGGATCATTGGCTGGGCATTGATTATGGAATATGCTTTAGGAGCTGCTACTGTTTCTATTGCCTGGAGTGAATATTTAAACAAGCTGTTGGGAGGGCAGATTCCGTATGAATGGTGCCACTCTCCTTTTGAAAGTTATACAGATACTGCTGGTGTTTTACACTCTGGTATGATTAATGCACCTGCATTGATTATTCTTTTATTATTGACTTTGTTGTTGATTAAAGGAACTCAGGAAAGTGCAGTAGTAAATATGATTATAGTATTTGTAAAAGTTTCAATTGTTTTGTTGTTCATTGCAATTGGATGGCAGTTTATTAAACCTGAAAATCATACTCCGTATTTAATTCCGGAAGGAACTGAAGCAGTAAAAGACACTGCCGGAAAAATTATTGCTGATTACAGCGGATGGAACAAACATGGTTGGGGTGGTGTATTGGGTGGTGCAGCAATTGTTTTCTTTGCATTCATTGGTTTTGATGCCGTAAGTACTGCAGCACAAGAAGCAAAAAATCCAAAACGTGATATGCCAATTGGTATTTTAGGTTCGTTGGTGGTATGTACGCTTTTGTATATTTTATTTGGTCACGTTCTAACAGGTGTTGCAAACTGGAAAGATTTTGTTGATCCAGAAAAAGGCCGTGAAGCATCTGTAGCTTATGCAATATCTGCGTATATGACTGGTTATGGTTGGCTGGCAAAAGCAGTAACGATAGCTATTTTAGCAGGATTCAGTTCTGTAATTTTAGTAATGTTGATGGGTCAAAGCCGTATCTTCTACACAATGAGTAACGATGGATTAATACCAAAAGCATTTGGTGAATTGCATCCAAAATATAAAACTCCTTACAAAGCCAACTGGATATTATTTGTTTTTGTTGGTTTGTTTGCTGCTTTTGTACCAGGACATGTTGCAGGAGATTTGACAAGTTTTGGAACTTTGTTTGCATTTGTTTTGGTAAGCATTGGTGTTTGGATTTTAAGAATAAAATCTCCAAATATTGAAAGACCATTTAAAGCACCGATTGTTCCGGTTGTTTCTGTATTAGGAGCTTTAATTTGCTTTGCAATGATTATTGGTTTGGATTCCCAAACCTTGGTAGTAGCATTTGCATGGATGGCAGTTGGATTGGTTGTTTATTTTGCTTACAGCCGTAAAAGAAGTAAACTAGGAAACCCTTCTGAAATTTTACCAAAAGCTTCAGACTTTGAAAAGCATTAATTGATTGTTTTACGAAATATAGGATGCCACATTTTTAATAAGTGTGGCATTCTTGTTTTAAAGAATATTTTTTATAATCTTACAACTGTTATTTTTGCAGCCGCTTTGTTGACTAAAGAACAAAGCGTTGAAGTGTGCGACGCAACAGCCGATGCCATAAAATACAACAGCCGGTTACCTAAAAAACAACCACAAATTTTTAATAATTATGGGAAGAATTTTTGAAGTTAGAAAAGCCACGATGTTTGCCCGTTGGGATAGAATGGCCAAACAATTTACACGTATAGGTAAAGAAATTATCATCGCTGTAAAAGCCGGTGGCCCTGATGTTGCTACCAATCCTGCTTTGCGTAGATGCTTTCAAAATGCACGTAGCGTGGGTATGCCAAAGGATCGTGTGGAAGCTGCTATTAAAAGAGCGATGGGTAAAGACACTACCAACTACGATGAAATTTTGTACGAAGGTTATGCCCCGCATGGTGTGGCCTTATTGGTGGAAACTGCAACCGATAATCATGTGCGTACTGTGGCTAATGTGAAAGCTGCTTTTAATAAAGGAAATGGGGCTCTGGGTAATAGCGGCAGCGTAAGTTTTCAGTTTAAAAAAATGGGGGTTTTTAAATTAAAACCCGAAGGTTTGAATATGGATGATTTGGAATTGGAATTGATTGATCATGGATTGGATGAACTGGGTGAAAGTACAGATGATAACGACAATCAGATTATTGTATTGCGCTGTGCATTTACTGATTTTGGTAATTTGCAAAAAGCTTTGGAGGAAAAAAATATTACACCAATTAGTGCTGAACTGGAATGGATTCCAACAACAACTGTTCCTGTAACTGATGCGCAAGCGGAAGATGTAAGTAAATTAATTGAAAGATTGGAACAAGACGAAGATGTGAACAAAGTGTTTCACAATATGGGATAATATTATCCTACAACATTTTTGAATAAAGCCGCAAACATAGTATCTGCGGTGTTTTCATAACCTTTTAAGACTTCCATCTTTATTAATTGAAGATGGAAATTTTCTTTTATAAAGGTTACCACTTGTTCATTTTCCTTTGCAAATGCAGAACAAGTAATGTACAATAAATAACCGTTGGACTTTAATTGCGGAATAATATTGGTTACAATTTTCTTTTGCTTTTCTGAAAAATCTTTGATGATTTCGGAATTGAAAAAATGCATTTGTTCGGGGGTTCTGCTCCATGTTCCGCTGCCGGTACAAGGCACATCTGCGATTATAAAATCATACAATGAATCATGCTTTAAAGCAGATTTTTCTTTGGTAAGATCAGCAGCTTCAAATTTCCAGTTGGTAATTTTTGCAGCTTGTAAACGTTGTTGTAACTGTAACAACATGGTTTGACGAACATCTGTTAAAAACAATTGATTGTTGGGATGAATATCCTGCAACAAAATAGTTTTACCCCCACTTGCAACACAACAATCCCAGACTTTCCATTTGGAGTTCCAGTGGATTTGCAAAAATTCTGGAGTTATAAATGTTGCAATAGATTGCGACGTAACATCCTGAATGACGACTTCTTTATTAATATCTAAAATGCTTTCGAGTTTTGTGCCATTAGCGAAAGACAAAGTATTTTCAGCGATTTTTTTGAAAGCAATTTCATGATCTCTTAGCCGTTGAATTACCGATTTTTCATGTCCCGGACGAATACGTACGTACAAGAATGGCTGTGTAAGATGACCCACTGAAAAGCTTGCTGCATCTATATTTTGGCTTAATTCATTTAGACATGGGAAAATATTTTCGACAGATAATGCAGGTATCATTTGTTGAATAAATTGTAATCGTTGAGGTAATTGTGGTGACCAATTTTGTAACCAACTGTCCTCAAATAATAATTGCCAATCTCCTACCGATTCGTTGCATAAAAACAAAGCTGTTTTTAATTTTTCTTCGGTGCTTACGTTATTCAAAGAATGTCCTAAACGATAATAACAATAACAAAGATGGCTGATGAATTTTCTATCCTTACTGCCATGCTTTTTATGTACAGCAAAATATTGCTTCAAAAAAATTGCCAATGGCAATTTACCATCGTACAACTTTATCAAATTAATAGCAGTATTGAAATAAGATTGAAAACGCATGGATGAAATTTGTTTTTAACAAAATGCCTGCTACATCAATGGTAACAGGCATTTCACAAGATTTATAATCTTAAATATTTGATCAGTTTATTACAATTCCAATAAAGATTTTACAGGATCTTTACCCATTAATAATAAAGCAGGATTTTCTAATAATTCTTTTACACGAACCAAGAAGCTTACACTTTCTCTGCCATCAATAATTCTGTGATCATAGCTTAAAGCCAAATACATCATAGGTCGAATTTCTACTTTACCATTTATTGCCATTGGTCGTTCCTGAATTTTGTGCATTCCTAAAATAGCACTTTGTGGAATGTTGATGATTGGTGTACTCATTAAACTTCCAAATACACCACCATTGGTAATTGTAAAAGTACCACCGGTTAAATCATCGGCAGTTAATTTACTGTCTCTTGCTTTGCCTGCAAGGGTTACAACAGCTTTTTCAACATCGGCCATGCTTAAGCTTTCTACATTTCTCATTACAGGAACTGTTAAACCACGAGGTGTACTTACTGCAATAGAAATATCTGCATAATCATGATAAACCAACTCATCTCCATCGATGTATGCATTAACTGTTGGCCACTCACTTAAAGCAATTGCACAAGCTTTTGCAAAGAAGCTCATAAAGCCAAGGTTTACACCATGCGCTTCTTTGAATTTATCTTTATGCTGCTTGCGAATATCCATGATAGGACCCATATCCACTTCGTTGAAAGTGGTAAGCATTGCAGTTGTATTTTTTGCTTCTACCAATCTGCGGGAAATTGTTTTACGCAGATTACTCATTTTTTCTTTGCGCACATTTCTGCTGAATAAATCTGCACCGGGGAAGACTTTTTTACCCGGATTGGATAGCGCATTCAATACATCAGTCTTCATTATTTTTCCACCAAAACCACTTGGTTCTATCGCTTTAACATCTACTTTTTTATCTGCAATAATTGCGCTTGCAACTGGTGTTGCTTTTAAATCATTGGGTATTGCTGTTACCGGAGCTGTTGATACTTTTGGTTGTTCCACTTCAGCTTTAGCAGGAACTTCAGGTTTTGCTGCTGCTTCTGGCTTTGGCGCTGTTTCATCGATTTGAGCTAAAATGCTGCCAATTAAAATAGTATCACCTTCATTCGCAGATTGTTTTAAAATACCTGCCTGTTCAGCATTTACTTCAAATGTTGCTTTTTCACTTTCTAATTCAGCAATTACTTCATCACGCTCTACATAACTGCCTTCTTTCTTTGTCCACTTTAATAAAGTAACTTCTGTAATTGATTCGCCAACCGTTGGAACTTTAATGTCTATCATAAAAAAATTATTTCAATAGGTATGATTTTGTTCAAAATTTATTTAGATGCTGAAAGCAATATCTACAATCTCTTGTTGTTCTACTTTGTGTACTTTATTGTAACCAGTTGCTGTACTTGCGCTTGCGTGTCGGCTGATTACACCAAAGTTGATTGATTTTAAATTTGTTTGTAAAAAGCTTGCAGCTCCCATATTTAAAGGCTCTTCCTGTACCCAGAACCAAATTGCTTTATTGTATTTATCATGCAATACTTTCAATTGTTTTTCAGGCAAAGGATAAATTTGTTCTACACGAATAATTGCAACATCTGTTCTGTTTTCTTTTTGTTTTTTCTCGGCTAATTCAAAATATAATTTACCGCTGCAGAATAAAACTTTTTTAATTGAAGAAGTATCTTCTACTGTATCATCAATTACTTCTTTAAATCCGCCTTGCGTAAACTCGCTAATGTGGCTATAACTACCGGGATATCTCAAGTTAGCTTTTGGAGAAAAATTAATCATTGGCTTTCTGAATTCCCAGGTCATTTGTCTGCGTAATGCATGAAATAAATTGGCAGCAGTTGTAATGTTGGTAATGACCATATTTAACTCAGCACACATTTGTAAAAAACGTTCCATTCTTGCACTGCTGTGTTCAGGACCTTGCCCTTCATAACCATGAGGCAACAACATTACCAAGCCATTCATGCGATTCCATTTTTGTTCACCCGCAACAATAAACTGATCAATCATTGTTTGCGCTCCGTTACAAAAATCTCCGAACTGTGCTTCCCAAATTACCAGTGCATTTGGATTTGCCAAACCATAGCCGTATTCAAATCCTAGAACACCGTATTCGCTTAATAGTGAATTGTAAATTCTGAATTTTTCCTGTTGTTCCTGAAAATGATTTAGACGAGTATATTTTTCGTTACTTACTTCGTCTCTCAATACTGCATGACGATGACTGAATGTGCCACGTTGCACATCTTGTCCGCTCATACGAACAATTTTATTTTCAACTAATAAAGATGAATAGGCTAACAACTCTCCGGTTGCCCAATCAATTTTATTTTCAGTTTCTAATAATTTTACTTTCTCTTGTAATAATTTTTCCACCTTCTTCAAAGGCGTAAATCCTTCTTTCCACTTCATTAATCCATCAAACAATCTTTTGATTTCGGCTTCATTCACAGCTGTTACAGGTGATTGATCAAAATCTGCAGGAGTTGCTTTACGCAGGCTGTTCCACTCAATTTCCGGTTGTTGATAAGTATATGGTAAAGGTTTTTGTTTTACTTCATCCAATCTTTCTTGTAAATCTGCCCAAAACTTTTTCTCCATTTCTTTTGCCAATTCCTGTGCATCAGATTCACCTTGTTCCAATAAATATTTTACATACACTTCTCTTGGATTCAAATGCTTGTCAATTAAAGCATACAATTGAGGTTGTGTATATTTTGGATCGTCACCTTCATTATGACCATGTTTGCGGTAACAAACCATGTCTATGAAAATATCTGTATTAAATTCCTGACGGTAACGTGTTGCAATTTCTGCACATTTAACCACTGCCTCAGCATCATCGCCATTAACGTGTAATACAGGCGCCTGAACCATTGCGGCAACACTAGTGCAATAATCTGCACTTCTTGCATCATCAAAATCTGTCGTAAAACCAATTTGATTATTGATTACAAAATGAATAGTTCCGCCGGTATAATAACCTTCTAAATCACTCATTTGTAATACTTCATATACAACACCCTGTCCGGCAACAGAAGCATCTCCATGAATTAATATCGGGAGAATTTTATCGAAATCACTTTTGTATAAAACGTCTGCTTTTGCACGGGCAAAACCAACCACCACAGGATCTACAGCCTCTAAATGCGATGGATTGGGCATCAACTTTAAGTGAATATTTTTATTGTCAGTTGTAGTAATTTCACTTCCATAACCCATGTGGTATTTCACATCTCCACTGCCCATTGTCTGATCCATAATAGCAGTTCCTTCAAACTCACTGAAAATTTGTTCGTAAGTTTTTCCCAAAACATTTGCAAGCACATTCAATCTTCCTCTGTGTGCCATACCAATGACAATTTCTTGCACATCATTTTTTGCAGCGGTATGAATGATTTCATCTAATGCAGCAATCGTTGTTTCGCCACCTTCTAAAGAAAATCTTTTCTGACCAATGTATTTGGTATGTAAAAATTTTTCAAACATTACACCTTGATTCAGTTTCTCCAACACCCTTTTCTTTTTAGTTAAAGGCAATGGCTGATTCAGCTTTTGTTCAATTTCATTCGTAAGCCAGTCAACTTTCTTTTGATCGCTGATATATTTAAACTCAATGCCTACATGACTTGCATAGCATTTTTGTAAATGAGTAAGAATATTTCTAAGTGTTGTAACACCCAACCCAATTAGGTTTCCTGCATGAAAAGCTTGGTCTAAATCAGACTCAGTAAAACCAAAAAAAGCTAAACTCAGATTTGCACCTCTGTCTTTTCTTGAACGAATAGGATTGGTTGTAGCAATCAAATGACCTTTATTGCGGTAACCCAAAATCATTCTGTAAGCACTGATTTCTTTCATCCAGTTGATGCCGGATGTATCAGAAACAGAAGCTGTGGCAGTTGATTTAGGCGTTTCAGCCGTTGCAACTTGTCTTGAACCGGAAACTGCGAAATCAAATCCCTCAAAAAATTTTTTTAAATCAGGATCAATACTGTTGGGGTCCTTTAAAAATTCGTTGTATATATTTTCTATAAAACTTGGATGTGAATTAGTTATGTAAGAAAAATCCTTCATTGTAACGTTGATTAGTCGGGTTATTTTTGAATGTGGGCAAATATCGGTTATTGAAGGGAGAAAATGCAAAGTTTTAGATTGATTTTTATGTTTTTGTGACTACTTCGTTTTAATAGCAACTTTGAACTATTTTTTTAAATTTATTACATTTAATTTTCTAATTCAATTTATTGCCCTTACTTTTGCCGTCCTTAAAAAAAGTATTAGAATATGGCAAACCATAAGGCAACTAAAAAAGATACACGTCAGGCAGCTAAACGCAGAGACAGAAATAAATATTACGGTAAAACTACACGTAATGCAATCCGTGATTTAAAAACACTTGGTGACACTTCAGCTTACACTGAAAAATTACCCTCTGTTGAATCTATGATTGACAAATTGGCTAAACGTGGTATCATCCATAAAAACAAAGCCGCAAACTTAAAAAGCAAATTAGCTAAAAAGAAAGTAGCTGCTTAATTCGTTTGCACACATCATATTGAGGCATTGCCGGTTGATTCATTTCAACCGGCTTTTCTTTTTTAGATTATGCGTAGCAAGATGAAAGTCAATCATTAAATTTGAAAGATGAATTTTGATACGATTTAAATGAATAAAAAATATGAAAAGAATTTTCTTTGGTGTATTTGTAATTTTTTGTAACCACTTGCAAGCACAAAAATTTCC
>CANGTN010000027.1 GCA_947456805.1 Chitinophagaceae bacterium
GTTACAACCTGCATAACCTTCTGATTTCAGTTTCATGCTGCGGAAAAAGTTGTACCAATTCATCTGCTTTTGCCAACTCAAAATCTTCAAAATCAAATCCCGGAGCTACGGTACAACCAACAAAACTAAAATCAGTATTTGTTGCGGGTTCACTTGCAAACCAACAATTTGCGGGAACTACAAACTGAAATGTTTCGCCATTGTTCAAATCATTTCCCAACCTTATTATTTCTAATTTTCCATCATGCTGAAGCACATATACATTTAATGTTTGACCGGCATAAAAATGCCAGCATTCATCACTTTTTATTTTATGAAATGCTGAAAAATTACCTTGCTCCAACAAAAAATAAATGGCAGTAGAAAAATAACGATCTCCTGAAAACCGCTCAGGCAAATTATTTGAAGAGATGATTTCATCAGAACGATAATTTTCTTTGTAATAACCACCTTCAGGATGTGGCAGCATATTAAACTGTTGTACCAATTGTTGAACTGTAAGCATAATTCAAAAATAAGTAGGGGATTACTCAAAACAATACTTGAAATATTTTTTGATAAAATACTTTTTATTGAATGTTGTCATTTTTCATAAAGACAGCAATCTGCTTCAATTTATTTCTATGTTTCAATCAAATCATACATTTACACCATAAAACAAAGTATTGGAGATGAAAATAAAAGACATTGTTGTTTGTTTAGAAACACTTGCCAATCCCGGCTTACAGGAAAGTTATGACAATGTAGGTTTGTTGACAGGCAACGACAACTGGGAATGCAGTGGTATCATTTGCACCCTGGATGCCACAGAAGAAGTAATTGCTGAGGCAATAGCAAAAGGATGCAATTTAGTAGTGGCACACCATCCCATCATTTTTGGAGGATTAAAAAAAATTAATGGTAATAATTATGTTGAAAGAACCATCATTGCAGCCATTAAGAATGATATAGCAATTTATGCAATCCATACAAATTTGGATAATGTATTGCATGGTGTAAATAATAAAATCGCAGATAGACTAGGGCTGATAAATAGAAATATTTTACAACCAAAATCCGGTTTGTTATCCAAGCTGCACTTTTATGTTCCGCTTGATTACGCGGTAAAAGTGAGAGATGCCATTTTTAGCGTGGGTGCGGGCGAAATAGGTAATTACAGTGAAAATAGTTTTAGCACAGCCGGAGTCGGAACTTTTAAAGGGAATAGTTTATCGCAACCTTTTATTGGAAAACAGGCCGAAAGAGCAACCGTTGAAGAACAAAAAATAGAAATTATTTTCCCAAATTGGTTGCAAAACAAAGTAATTAATGCATTAAAAGCTGCACATCCTTATGAAGAAGTTGCTTATGAAATAGTGCCAACTGCCAATAAATTGCAAACGGTAGGCAGTGGATTAACAGGACTTTTGCCGGAACCGATGGATGCAGTTCATTTTTTACACATGCTTAAAAATTCTTTTGATTTACAAGTAGTTAGGCATACCAATTTGTTGGACAAACCCATTCAAAAGGTTGCAGTTTGTGGCGGCGCAGGCAGTTTTTTATTGCCACAAGCCATACAAGCGGGTGCTGATATTTTTATAACTGCCGATATGAAATACCACGAATTTTTTGCTGCAGACCAACAATTGGTGATTGCAGATATTGGTCATTGGGAAAGCGAACAATTTACCGTAGAATTATTGATAGAAGTTTTACAGCAAAATTTCCCTACTTTTGCCGTCCTTAAAAGTGGAGTGAAAACGAATCCGGTGCGGTATTTTTTATAGGTAGGGAAATTGGGGATTGCTGAAATATTTTTGAAAGCAATGATTGATGAAAGTAAATTGAACAATTGAAAAGCAGAAAGTACAAGTGTGCGACGCAACAGCCGATGCCATGAAACACTTTCGCTGGTTGCATAAATTTTAAACTACAAACTAGTAACATTTAAATTAATACTATGGCTGCAATTAAAGATTACTCTGTTGAAGAAAAGTTGGTTGGCTTAATCAAGCTACAAAAAATTGATAGCAAATTAGATGAATTTCAAATTTTAAAAGGAGAACTTCCTTTAGAAGTAAGTGATTTGGAAGATGAAATTGCAGGCTTGCATGCTCGTAAGAATAGAATTGAAGAAGAAATAAATGGCATCAGCGAATTTATTGAATCTAAAAAAGAAGCAATTAAAGAAGCAGAAGCTTTGGCAAAAAAATACGAGAAGCAAAGTGATAATGTAAAAAACAACCGTGAATTTGAGGCTATCAATAAAGAAATGGAAATGCAGCAGCTTGAAGTAAAACTTGCTGAAAAACACATTAAAGATGCCAATGAAGAAATTGCTGAAAAAGCAAGATTATTGGATGCTGCTAAAAAAACAATTGCTACCAAAGAAGGTGTATTGAATCACAAAAAAAGTGAATTAGAAAAAATTATTGTAGATACTGAAAAAGAAGAAACTCAGTTTCAAAAGAAAAGCAAAGAAGCAAGATCTCATATTGATGAGCGTTTATTGTACAGCTATGACAGAATCAGAACCAATTACAGAAACGGATTGTCTGTAGTGCCTGTAGAAAGAGATGCTTGCGGTGGTTGTTTCAATGCAATTCCTCCACAAAAACAAAGTGAAATCAGATTGCACAAAAAAGTAATTGTATGTGAAAACTGTGGAAGAATTTTAGTGGATAGCGACTTGCACGACACTGTAACAGTAAAATAAATTATAGCAACTATTTTTAAAATACGTTTATGAAAAGGGTAATCTGAAAATGATTGCCCTTTCTTATTTTTACGATGTGCTTTTAAGGATGATTAACCATTTGAAGTAATGCAAAAAATCATATTCATTTCAATATTTACTTTATGCTGTATTGCAACCAATGCACAAAAAGTATATGAATTTAACAGCACTTGTCAGCAAGCATATAAAGAAATTACGCAAATGAAACTGGCAAGCGGAATTGCATTGATAGAGAAAGCCAAACAACAAAATGCGAACAACCTGATTCCTGTATTACTAGAAAATTATGTTGATTTTGTAGTGCTATTTTTTAATGAAGACATGAATGAATTTCAAAAAAGATATAAAAAGTTTGACGAAAGAATTGAACTGCTGAAACAAGGACCAACAACATCTCCATTTTATAATTTTTGTTTGGGAACGGCATATTTACAAAAGGCTGGAGTGAATTTAAAATTTGATAATAAGTCGAGAGCCGGTTGGGAGTTTCAGGTTGCTTACCGATACATCAAACAAAATAAAAAATCTTTCCCAACATTTACCCCAAACAATATTTTCTCAGGAAGCATACAAGCCGTTGTAGGCAGTATTCCCAAAGGATTTAAATGGGTTGCTAATTTGTTTGGAGTGAAGGGAAATTTGAAAGAAGGAATACAAGTGGTAACGAATTTTATCAATAGTAGCGACCCATGGGCAAGGCTTATGAATACGGAAGCAACTTTCATTTATTGCTATCTTAATTTTTATTTAGAAAACAAAAAAGAAGAGACAATACAATTCATACAAAGAAAAAAATTAGACTTAGTAAATAATCATTTACTGGCTTACATGACTGCTTCTCTTGCAATGAATGGCAAACAAAATGAATTGTGTAAGAGCATAGTTTTAAACAGAAATAAATCTGCCGAATATTTTCAAACACCTATCTGGGATTTTCAATTGGGATATGCTTACTTACATCAATTACAAATACCTGATGCGATTGAACATTTTGAAAAATATTTGAATAATTTTAAAGGCAAATTATATGTGAAAGATATTTGTCAGAAATTGAGTTGGTGTTATTATTTACAAGAAAACATGGCAGCAGCAGAAGCAACGCGAAAAAAAATTTTGAAGAAAGGCGGAACTGTTTCTGATGCAGACAATCAAGCGTTGAAAGATGCGAAAACAAATACCTGGCCTGATGTGAGTTTGTTAAAAGCAAGATTGCTCAATGACGGTGGCTACAACAACGAAGCATTAAATCTTTTGCAAAAGAAAAATAATAATAGCTTTTCTAAAGAAATAGAACAATTGGAGTACGTATACAGACTTGGTAGAATTAATGATGACCTGAAAAAATATGATGACGCTATTCATTACTATTCTCAAGCTATTACATTGGGGAAAGATAACACAGCTTATTATGCAGCCCGTGCAGCGTTACAAATAGGTATGATTAAAGAAAAAAATGGGGATAAAAAATCGGCAATCAATTATTATCAGCAATGCCTCGATATGGAGGACCATGATTATAAAAACAGTTTAGACCAAAGGGCAAAGAGCGGAATTGCCAGGTGTAAGGGCGAATAATAATTATTAAAAAATTAATAAACTGCTTCGCAAAAATGAATTGTTGGTATTGTGATATCAACTAATTTGCAGCATTGCAATTACACAATATGCTTCAGAAAATTCACATACAGAACTATGCAATTATTGAGGAAATTGAAATTCATTTTTCATCCAAACTCAATATTATTACAGGTGAAACCGGTGCCGGTAAAAGTATTGTAGTAGGTGCATTGAGTTTAATTTTAGGAGAACGAGCCGACACTTCTATTTTATTAAAAAACGATAAAAAATGTTGTATCGAAGGTTGGTTTGGTATTGCTGATAATGCTGCCGTTCAGGAATTTTTTCGAACACAGGAATTTGATTATAGCAATGAACTTGTGCTGCGTCGAGAAATTGCAACCAATGGCAAGAGCCGTGCATTTATCAACGACACGCCGGCTACACTACAACAACTGAAACAGCTTGCTTCTCTACTCGTAGATTTACACCAGCAGTTTGATACTTTAGAATTAGGTGATACAGATTTTCAAAGAACAGTTTTAGATGCATTGGCAAATCAATCAGATGCCATTATTACTTATCAATATATTTTCAAACAATGGATACAGTCGAAACAAAACCTTACCGCTCTTCAAAATCAAAAAGCAAGTTTTACCAAAGAAGCAGACTACAATCAATTTTTATTTGATGAGCTGAATGAATTGAACTTACAAGAAAACGAACTGGAAAATCTGGACCTCGAATTAAAAACACTGAGCAACAGTGAAGGCATAAAAGGTGCGTTGAATAAAGTTTATCACGAACTCAAAGAATCGGAACAACCTATTGTGACTGCATTAAAGCAGCTCAGCAATCAACTCCAAACATTTACAAGTTATCATGCTGAATTACCAATGATTATTGCAAGGCTTCAATCCAATCAGATTGAGTTGCAAGATATTGCTGATGAAGTGGAACGCCTGAATGACCACATTATTTTTGATGAAAAACGCATTGCAATTATTGACGAAAAAATGGCTGTTGGTTATAAACTTTTAAAAAAACATGGCGTACAAACTACCAATGAATTAATTACAATTCAACAGGAACTTGAACAAAAGTTGCAAGCCATTTTAAATATTGATGATGCTATTGCCGCTAAAGAAAAAGAAACAGTACAATTGTATAACGAGGCTATGCAAAAAGCAAAAAGCATCTCTGTTGCTCGTCAACAACAAATAAAACCTTTCGAAGAAAAAGTAAACGGATTGTTGTTTCAGGTTGGTATGCCCAATGCAAGATTAAAAGTTGAATTGAAAGAAACAGACTTACAATTGTTTGGAAAAGATGCCATTGAGTTTTTATTTGATGCCAATAAAAGCAACAAATTTGAACCCATTAAAAAAGTAGCAAGCGGCGGAGAACTAAGCAGATTAATGCTTTGCATTAAAAGTTTAGTTGCAGAACGTATTGATTTACCTACTATGATATTCGATGAAATTGATAGTGGTATTAGTGGCGAAGCTGCCAAGCAAGTAGGCAGTATTATGAAAGGCTTGGCAACAAACAGACAAATTATTTGCATCACACATCAACCGCAAATTGCAGGTAAAGCAGATGCACATTTCTTTGTGTATAAAGCATTGAAAGGAGAAGCCGTACAAACCAATATTAAACTACTCACAGAAGAAGAAAGAGTTACAGCAATTGCCAAAATGTTGAGTGGCGAACAACCAAGTGCCGCAGCTATTGAAAGTGCAAAAGAAATGATGAACTGATTTTAATTTTACTTTACAAAAGATGCTTATCAAAGCAATCATAAAGTCAAATTTCAAAACTTATACGCTCAATCATATTTACCATTAATTTTACCACATCATCCTAACTTAAAACTAAATTATGGCTTACGGATTATTAAAAGGCAAACGTGGCATCATCACCGGTGCATTAGATGAAAATTCAATTGCTTGGAAAGTTGCAGAAAAGGCACACGAAGAAGGTGCAATATTTGTTTTAACCAACGCCCCTATCGCAATGCGTATGGGCGAAATAAATAAGTTGGCAGAAAAAACAAATTCACAAATTATTCCCGCAGATGCTACAAGTGTTGAAGAATTAACCAATTTATTTACCCAGTCTCAGGAAGTATTGGGCGGAAAAATAGATTTTGTACTGCATTCAATTGGCATGAGCGTAAACATCAGAAAAAAAATTCCTTATACAGAAAGCAACTACGATTATTTTATGAAAGGCATTGATGTAAGTGCCATGAGTTTTCATAAAATGTTGGCTGTTGCAAAAAAATTAGATGCCATTAACGAGTGGGGAAGTGTAGTAGCATTAAGCTATATGGCCGCACAACGTACATTTCCTTTTTATACCGATATGGCTGATATTAAAGCAATGCTCGAAAGTATTGCCCGCAGCTTCGGATACCATTATGGTTTAGAGAAAAAAGTACGTATCAACACCGTATCACAATCTCCTACCAAAACCACTGCAGGTACTGGTATTAAAGGCTTTGGCGACTTCTTCGATTACGCTCAGGCAATTGCTCCATTGGGCAATGCAAGTGCCGAAGATTGTGCTAACTACTGCATTACTTTATTCAGTGACTTAACCAAAATGGTAACCATGCAAAATCTTTTTCACGATGGTGGTTACAGCAACACTGGTGTTAGTGATTTTGTAATGAAGAAGTTAGGTGTAAGCGATGAGGAATAATATACCAAGCTGAATAACAACAGTCAACTTCTACGGCGTCGCACACTTGTACATTTATAACATCATTCAACATTTTGAAATACGGTAACAACTGGAAAATACTATGAATAAAAAATTAGCAGAAGCAATGGGCTTGTTTGGTGCGTTTTTAAGTAGCATCACTTTTATACCACAAGTTTACAAAACCTGGGAATCAAAAAGTGCCGGAGATCTAAGTATGGGAATGATGCTCATTGTTTTTTTTAGCACAATTATCTGGCTCATTTATGGCTTCAGCCTAAAATTAAAACCTGTAATTATTTGCAATGCAATCATTATGGTTTTAAGTGCTTTATTGATTTATTTCAAATTAACTTTTACGCACTAAGCAATACAAATTATAAAAATAGCCACTCAAAATTGAGTGGCTATTTTAGTGGTACAATTAATGTAATTAGTACTCGTCTTCATTAAACATAAAGTCTTCTTGGCTTGGATAATCAGGCCAAATATCTTCAATACTTTCATACACTTCGGTACCTTCGTCATCTAACTCTTGCAGATTTTCAACCACTTCAAGTGGCGCACCACTACGTATGCTATAGTCAATCAACTCATCTTTGGTGGCTGGCCAAGGTGCTTCTTCCAAATAACTTGCTAATTCTAAACTCCAAAACATAAGGCTTAAATTTTGGCGAATGTAATCATATCTTTTAAAATAACAAACACCCAAATTACATTGAAGTATAAATAAATGGTTAATAAAATTTCAATATCGTACGTTTGTATTGATTGCATGTTTATTTTTAATCTTCACAAATGTTAGAAGCAAAAGACATATACAAATCTTATGGAAACTTACCCGTATTAAAAGGGGTTAGTATGCGCATTGAAAAAGGCGAAATTGTGAGTATTGTAGGCAGTTCGGGAGCCGGGAAAAGTACTTTATTACATATTCTTGGCACATTAGACCAGGCTGATAGTGGCAATATTTTTTTAGAAAATCAGCCCGTGCATTTATTACAAGGAAAAAAATTAGCAGCATTCAGAAATCAAGATATAGGTTTTGTTTTTCAGTTTCACCATTTGTTACCCGAGTTTACCGCATTGGAAAATGTTTGTATTCCTGGATGGATTGCCAAACGAAAAAAAAATGTTGTAAAAGATGAAGCTGCAAAACTGCTCGATAAATTAGGATTAGGAAATAAACTAGAAAACAAGCCGCAACAACTCAGCGGTGGCGAACAACAAAGGGTTGCAGTAGCAAGGGCTTTGATTAATCAACCGAGCATTGTATTTGCCGATGAACCCACCGGAAATTTAGATAGTAACAATGCAAAAGACCTGCACGAATTGTTTGTACAGCTTCGCAACGAATTGCAACAAACATTCTTAATTGTTACCCACAACGAAGAACTCGCAGCTATGAGCGACCGCCTATTGCACATGAAAGATGGATTGATTTTGTAAGTTTTTTTACAATAATTATTTTACATCCTTGGCTTCCACGGGATTTCGGATACTTGTAAAATATGGCCTATGTAACGAGACAATACAAATAAATAATCGCTTAAACGATTGAGGTATTTGATCACTAATGGATCTACAAAAATGGATTGTTCTTGCATATTTACACAGCAACGCTCCGCTCTGCGGCACACACATCTTGCAACATGCGCAGTTGATACAGCCAAATGACCGCCCGGTAATACAAAAGATTTCATAGCAGGCAAATGTGTATCCATTGCATCCATTTCATTTTCCAATAATTGGATATCAGATTCCTTCAAATCAGGAATTTTCATCAATGGCTCTTTATCGGGGTCGCAGGCTAATGAAGAACCGATTGTAAATAACCGGTCTTGAATTTCTTTTAAAATTACTTTACTATGTTCATCTGTAATATAATCACTTACTACACCTATGTAAGAATTCAATTCATCTACAGTGCCGTAAGTATCAATGCGAATATGGCTTTTAGGAACTTTCGTACCACCAATTAAACTTGTTTTTCCTGCGTCTCCTGTTTTGGTATATATCTTAAATGCCATAATATGCTTTGTCTCGGAAAGAGAATTTTAAAAAATTAATTAGTAAAACGTAACCAACAAGACATTAAACAACCAAATGCTCATTTAGTTTATCAGTTTCTACTAATCCGTCTTTTAATCTTATAATTCTTTTGGCATAATTGGCAATATCTTCTTCGTGGGTTACCAATACCACTGTATTTCCTGCTTCCTGAATTTGGCTAAATATTTCCATAATTTCAGAAGAAGTTTTACTGTCTAGGTTACCCGTAGGTTCATCAGCCAATAAAATAGAAGGATTATTTACCAATGCTCTTGCAATCGCCACACGTTGTATTTGTCCGCCACTCAGTTCATTACTTTTATGATGACTACGATCTGCAAGTCCCACTTTTTTCAATGCTTCTAAAGCACGTTCCATTCTTTCTTTTTTTGCAATACCTGCGTATACCAGTGGCAATGCAACATTTTCTGCAGCACTTAATCTGGGTAATAAATTAAATTGTTGAAAAATGAAACCAATTTCCTGGTTACGAACTTCTGCCAAATCATCATCAGCCATTTTACTTACATCTTTATCATTTAAAACATAAGTACCTGAAGTAGGCGTATCCAAACAACCAATAATATTCATGAGCGTACTTTTTCCGCTACCACTCGGACCCATCAATGCTACGTATTCATTTTTAAAAATATCCAATGAAATACCTTTCAGCACTGGTATTTCCTGATTACCCATGAAATAACTTTTACGCAGATTTTCTAAATGTATGATCGAATTCATTGTGCTTAATTATTAATAAACTACTTATTTTTTAATTACTTTAGGAACTTTAAAAAATTGTGCATCCGGTATTGGAGCATTGGAAAGTGCATCTTCTATTGTTACACTTCCTTGCAATTCATCTGACCTGAATACGTTATTGGCATCACCCATGTGAAGCAAAGGTTTTACACCCATAGTATCTAGTTCATTCAACTTTTCTACAAAGCCAATCATGTTTTGCAAATCATTTTTGATAGCTGTTTTTTCATCGTCTGAAAAACGCAACCTTGATAAGTGAGCCAATTTATCTACCAATTGTTCTGTTACTTCCATTGAATGAAGTTAGTTTTAAAAATAATAAAGGGTTACAAAATTGTATCGGCGGTAAAAATAGAAGCTCTTTGTGCTTTTTCCCAAGTCCCTTTTTGGGGGTTGAGTATTTGCTTTACAAAACCAATGAGCATACAAGTATTCATAAATACAAAATAAAAAGGCGCAAAAAACAACAAACTTTTTTTCCCCGATTTATACATTAACCAACCAATGCAAGCCATTGTATAAAATGACAATTGCAAAATAAATAACAGTTGGTATAAAGATGAAGTATTGTAATAAAAAATTAGTACAAGATTGATCAAAAATAAAATGGGCAATGATATTGGACCTACTAACCAGCGTATTACCCTACGAGAAAAAAATTGAAAATTGAGCATCCAATTGGTGGCAGAAGGGAAAATACCAACCCTTGCAACAGCTTGTGCAGCACCTGTTGCAATTCTTATTTTTCTTTTTCGTTCCTCTGCAAGGTTAATGGATGGGGCTTCGATGGCATAAGCATTTTTTTCATAAGTAATGGTATAGCCTTGTTTGCAAATTGAAATTGCAAGCATTAAATCATCCAATATAGTATCTTCAGGTAAAGGTGAAAACAATTGAGTACGCATGGAAAACAATTCACCGGCAGCTGCAACAACAGTATATAAATCACTATCCAGTTGCTTCATGGCACTTTCATATTGCCAATAGAACCCTTCACCAATACCAATGATATTTTTTGTAGAAGAAACCATTACCTTTTTTTCTCCTGCAACACCACCAACTTTTTCATTGGCGTAATGCTTTACCATTTCACGAATTGCATTTTTATTGAGTAAAGTATTGGCATCGGAAAAAACAACAATTGGTTGCTGAACAAAAGTCATAGCCCTGTTGATAGCCGACATTTTTCCTTTTCGTTCGCTTTGATGCAAATGTAAAATTTGAGGAAAGTCTTTAAGCATATTTGCAGAAGCATCCGCACTTCCATCGGTTACAATAATAATTTGAACAAGGTTGGAAGGATAATCTAGGGTTAAAGTATTTTCAACTTTATCTTTCAATGCAATTCCTTCATTGTATGCAGGTATGATGATTGCGATTGAAGGCAAATCTGATTGAAGTGAAACAGCTTTTGGAGCTTTGAATATGGATTGTATAAAGCCCATAAACCATGCAAGAACTCCATAACCAAGGTAGGCATACACCAATAATGCAATAAGTATCCAGAATATAAAAGTGTAATAGCCCATATGCAAATAAAAGAAATAAAAAAATTAATTAGTTGTGAATCTTAATAACAATAAATATCTACACTAATTTAGAAGTAATCTTTTTCCTGACATAAATATACATACCAATAATAGTTGTTGTTGGTAATCCTTTTGTAATTGAACCAGTTCCTATGTAATTATCTGTAGTGGTGCCTTGAGAACTATTGGATTTATTACAAGATATTCAAATAGTAGCTAAAAAAATTGCCAACTAGTTTACATATAAATCATACTGATTATCTTATATACTGATTTTGAACAACAGTTCCTGCAGTATCAGTTTGTATACAAGTGTAAGTGGTTTTATTGTTTGCAAAAACCCGACTATAATCTATATACCCAAATTTTGTACCACGCTTGTAAGTTAGTTTATACGCATTTGTTCCCGTAGAAGCATACGCTGTAATTTGTGCCCCACTAAGTGGTGTAGTAGCAGGACGAATTGGCGAAGCAAATGCCTGAGGTAATATTTGATTTTCAGGAGCTGGAGTTGCCGGATCAGGTGTTACTTTTCCTTTCATTGCACCAACTACATAAGGATAATTTGTTGTGCCATGATAATGATAAACCCCATTGCTACCAATGTGTCCGTGACAAGTATCTAATCCCATGATGGAAGATCCATCAATTTACTCCTTCCTAATATATGTATTCTGTTATAGCCATTTTGAGTAACTCCTTATGTAATTGCATTTGTGGTAATATTCCAATAATACCCATCTTAAGGATTGTAATTTCGCACTCCATTTTCCCAAATTCCAATAGCACCTAGAACTGGATTTGTTTTAGTACCTGTTTTTTTTTCCCGATAAAGAGTGAATTAAGAAATATATTTTGGTTGCTTGGAGTATTTAGATTTGTTTGCCTTGTACCATGGAATATACAGGAATATCATAAGCAGAAACGTATGCAACAGTTGTTCTATGATAATCGCTCTGTAAATTAAATTGTAAAATTATTAAAACCCACTGCATATGTTGTATTTCTCATCCAGCTTGTAATTGCAGGATTGGTTTGAGCATTTGCCAAAATAGAAACCAAAACAAGTAAATTGAACAATTAGACGAAATAAAAATGAATATCCCTCTTCTATTGGTATAAATTATGTTTAGCAAAATTAAAACTGGGATTGAGTATAAATGAATTATCTGAAAGGGTCAGCAAAAAAGCAATAATATCAACCCTTTCATTGGATGTTAAAACAATTGATTGTTGAATCTTCTGAGAAAGTGTTGAACTCTTTTGAATACCCAATGTATAATGCTTTAAAACATCTTGCAACCTTGTAAATCTTCCATCATGCATATAGGGAGATGAATATTGAATATTTCTTAAAGTAGGCACTTTAAACTTTAAAGAATCAATAGCCAAACCAGTAACTTTCATTCTGCCAAAATCTTTCAATATTTTATTAATTGGCAATCCATTATTTTCAAATTCATGATTTGTAAATAAAGGTTCTGTATGACAAGAATTGCAATTTTTTTTGAATAATTGATAACCATTTTTTTCCTGATTTGAAAATACGGCTTGATGCCGCATTACACTATCATATTTCGAATTTGAACTCACCAATGTAAGCATGAATTGAGCAATTGCCTTTAATAAATGTTCTCCTGTAACAATGCTGTCTTGATAAGCTTTGTAAAATAATCTAGGATAAATAGTGGAGCCTTTGAGTTTAGAAATCACATGATCTAATTGTTCGCCCATTTCATCCGGATGTGTAATTGGAAAAAGCGATTGCATATCAAGATGGTTGATTGCTCCATCCCACATAAACTTTTTTTCCCAAGCCAAGTTTACCAATACGGGTGCATTGCGTGAACCAGTTTTATCTTCTATGCCAAGACTCAATTGATGGTTTGCATTTGCAAATGCATTGTATGGATTATGACAACTGGCACATGAAATACTATTATCCCTTGAGAGTATTGGATCATAAAACAATGCTCTTCCTAATTCAATCTTTTCTTTGGATAATGGATTTTTTGAAAAATCATAATTTGGTTTGGGCCATCCTTTTGGCACAACAAATAGTTGCGAAACCGATACAAAAGCAGTCAAAACAAAAATGAGCAATAAAAAAAAGATGGTTACTTTTTTCATTGCTTTAATTCAGAAAAAATTGTGGAAAATTGATTGGATAGAAACATCGCAGATTTACCGGGAGTCATGATTTGATTTTGTGTGGTTAAATCAATTGATGAAATAAATTTTTGTATATCAGTTACAATATTGATTTTTTCATTTTGCTGAATAGAAATCATCACTTTTTGCAAAGCATTATATGGAAACTGATAGCCACCTAAATGAAAAGTAAAAGCATTGTTTCGTGTTAAGCATTTATTGCTTCTTCCCTCTAATTTAATATTAATATAACCACTTTGCCACGTCCAGTACATCCCATTTGTAGGATCTAAATCTCCCCCCATTGCTCCTGAAACATTTGTAACGCTATCAATTCCTACATTAAACTGAATTGCATCAAATGTAAGTGCAACAGGTGTTTGAAGCATCAGTCGCAATGATTCTTGTTCAGCTGAATTAATAAGATGAAAACTATTTTTTTCCTGCCAGACTACTTTCCCATTTTGTAACAATGCAATGTTTGAAACATAGCATTTAAAAACATCTATCCAAATGCTGTCATTGTTTTTTGTAGTATAAACAGCTTCAATTAATTGTAAATCTTCATTACCAAATTTTGGCTGGAAATTTAATATTCTATTTGATGTGGTTTGTGCAAACAACACAACGGTATTGATTGTAAAAAAAACAATAATAGTTGCAATACCTGATTTCATGAACACAAAGATGTAATGTTTAAATGTAAAAACAATTTAAGAGTCCTCTAATTTAAACAAATAACAAGTTGTGCAGAATGTGTTACATCCGGAATTAAAAAATTATTTTTTTATAAATGAACCTGTTAGACCATTTTCTGAATTGGTTCCTATCATCACATCAAACTCACCGGGTTCTACTATAAATTCTCCATTGTTGTTGTAAAAACCTAACTCTTTATTTGTAAGTACAAACTCTACCAATTTAGATTCGTTAGGTTTTAAAGAGTACTTTAAAAATCCTTTCAATTCTTTTACCGGACGAACTACTGATGCAACTCTATCGTGAATATATAATTGTGTTACTTCCTCCCCGGTAAATGAGCCTATATTTTTTACTGTTAAACTTACTTTTATTGCAGAAGGGTTGCTGTTATTAATTTGAAGGTTTGAATATTCAAATTTTGTGTAGCTTAAACCATATCCAAATGGATACAATGGCTTAGTACTTTCATCAGAATAATGCGACCAAAATACTTCAGGCTTAGGGCCAGGTCTTCCTGTATTATAATGGTTATAGTAAATAGGTACTTGACCAATACTTCTTGGAAAAGTCATTGGAATTTTTCCTGCAGGATTGTAATCACCAAATAATACTTCAGCAATTGCATTTCCTGATTGGGTACCTAATTGCCATGCTTCAACAATTGCAGGTATATGCTCATCAGCCCATGTAACTGCCAAAGGACGACCATTCATTAATACCAAAACAATATTTTGATTTACTTTATATACTTCTTCTAAAAGTTGTTGTTGTACACCAGGTAAATCTATTTTTGTTCTGCTTCTTCCCTCGCCTGTTTGAAAACCATGTTCTCCCAAAACCATGATTACTACATCAGATTTTTTTGCCAATTCAATTGCTTCATTGAATTCGCTTTTATCTGTTTCATTTATATTTAATTCCTGAATAAAACTCACAGGACCTACGGTCACATCGGTACCTTTTGCATAAACAAAATTCGATGTATATTTTTTTAATCCTTCTATTACAGAAACAGCGCTGTTATCATCAGAACCAATGCGCCAGCTGCCTAACGGACTATTTTTTTCGTTTGCCAAAGCACCAATCACTGCAATATTTTTTTGTGTTTTTTGGAGTGGCAATAATTGTTGATTGTTTTTCAAAAGCACAATTGATTTCTTAGCAATATCTAAAGCTGCTGCAAGATGGTCTGGATGATAAATCAATTCTTTCTCTCGTTTTGAATTGCAGTATTTATAAGGATCATCAAACAATCCCAATTCAAACTTTACACGTAAAATTCTTTTAACGGCATCATCAATTACTTTAATGCTTACCTTACCAGTTTCAACCAATTCTTTTAAATAAGTTACGTAAGCATAAGATTCCATGTCCATGTCCGAGCCTGCATTTGCAGATATTTTAGCCACTTGCTTTAAATCTTTAGCAAAGCCATGATCTATCATTTCGGCACCCGAACCCCAATCAGAAATAACAAAACCTTTGAAGCTCCATTTATCTTTTAAAATATCTCTTTGTAAAAATTTATTTGCAGTAGAAGGAATCCCATTGATTACATTAAATGAATTCATTACTGTTTTTACATCGCTTTGTACAGCAGCTTGAAATGGTGGAAAAACAATATTGTATAATGTAGATGTACCAATATCAACAGTGTTATAATCTTTTCCTGATTCGGCAAAACCGTATCCTGCGAAGTGTTTGGCTGTTGCTGCAATTGTATTGTTGGCAGATAAATCTGTACCCTGAAATCCTTTAACTCTTGCAGCAGCAATCTTTGAACCCAAGTAAGGATCTTCTCCGGCACCCTCCATAACTCTTCCCCAACGTGCATCTCTTGAAATATCAACCATTGGAGCAAATGTCCAGTTAATACCTACTGCAGAAGCTTCAATAGCAGCAATTCTTGCTGATTTTTGAATCGCTGTTAAATCCCAGCTTGCTGCTTCCGCCAAAGGAATTGGCGATAATGTTTTATAACCGTGAATTACATCAAATCCAAATAACAAAGGTATTCCGAGACGAGATTCCTTTACAACAATCTCCTGAATTTTTCTTACATTCTCTACCCCTTTCACATTTAAAACAGAACCAACCAAACCCATTTTAAGATGCTCGTATTTTGACTTAGCATTACCGTCTTTTGGAGCGGGTCCTGTAACTTCCCAGAAACCATTGTATTGATTCATCTGACCAACTTTTTCTTGTAGGGTCATTTTTTTTAAAAGAATATTTATTTTGTATTCAATGCTGTCAATGGGATTATTTAATTTTGAAAGAAAATTATGATTAAAGTTTGATGCAATAAGAGAATTGAAATAAGCCGTAATTATAAAAAAAAGAAACAGAACGATTTTGGTTTTCATGAGAATTTTTAAATTCGAGCCAATTAAAAATATAATTCAAGTAATGTATTATTGATATACCCTGACGTAATCCACTTCCATAGTAGCACTAGAAAAATTAGGATCAACACTTCCACCAAAATTTCCTCCCATTGCAACATTTAAGAGAATGAAGAAATTATGATTAAATGGAACAGAAGTAGAATTTGCAAATGTGAAATACAATGAATCATCTACATAAAACTTAATGGAACTTGTATTCCATTCAACAGCATATTTATGAAATTCTGTTGTAGCATTGTTAATCATTACATTACCTCCAACAGGATTTGCACCTGAGCGTCCCGGATAATGAAGAGTGCCCCAAATTTTATTTATTTCACTACCTCTGTGTTCCATAATATCTATCTCACCACAAGCAGGCCAGCCTGCACTCGTGATGTTACTACCAAGCATCCAGATAGCGGGCCATGTACCAAGCCCTGCAGGTAATTTTGCTCTTACTTCTATTTTGCCATATTTAAAAGAAAATTTATCTTTTGTGAGCAATCTTGCAGAAGTATAATTACTTCCGCTAAATGTTTCTTTAAGCAGATTAATTTTTAATGTGCCGCCTGATACAACAGCATTCTGAGATCTGTTGGTATAATACTGTAATTCATTGTTTCCCCAACCACCTGATCCTGTTCCAATATCATATCCCCACTTTGATGTATTTGGAGCGCCGGGTACATCAAACTCATCTGACCATACTAATGCTGTTGAAGCTGAAAGTGTTATTTGGATTGATTTACTGATAGTTTGACCAATGCTATTTTTTGCAATAACATTTACGGTATAAGTGCCGGAATTAGTGTACTTATAAGTAACAATACCTGATGGCACAATTTGAAAAACACCATTACCAAAATCATATTCATAAGTTGTTGCATTGGTAGCTGAAGCAGTAAAACTTACATTGCCACTATTATCAGTTGCTACAATTGCATTAACAGTAAGATTTAATGGAGGTAACACTTCATTACTTGTAGAATTTGTTTTGCCACAAGCGAATAATAAAACTATCAATGCAATAGAACAATTCATAAATTTTTTCATTATTGGTGCACGATTTTTTATTTGTTATGATATAACTATTTTGCTTTAATTTTAATATACCAAGCATTTCCATCTTTTCCAATACAACGAAGTGTCATATTGGTTGCAGTTCTACTTAAAATTTTAAATACATGTGCCCCAACATATAAGCCCAAATGACCTTTCCCAAAAAATATAATTGATTCGGATGTTGCATCACCTGTATACCCAAAACCATCTGTATAATTAGCAGCAGTTGCGCCTGTTAATGTGTAATCTCCGCCACCCGTTAATGTTGGATCAAAATCAGTTAAAAATTCTTTTTTGCCAAAAATACTGTTATTGGTTTTGTGCGCAAATAGATTACCGGTTTTAGTAAATGTATACTCATCGTCGTAAATACCTAAACCAACTTTATCGTTTGCAGGAGCATTCCACCACTCCGGGTTTGATGAATTTGCTGGACCTACTCCAAGATGTCCGTATGCAGTTGAATCAATTTTCCAAATTTTGGTAGCATCATTGGTAAGCATTGTCACCAACTCTGCACTTGGAGTAAATTTTTTATAAACAGAAAATGATGTAGTAGCAGAAGTACTTGCAACACCACCTTTGCCTGTAGTAGTTACTGTAACAACAAAACTTTTTAAACCTGTATGAGAGTAGCTATAACTCCAAACATTTTTAGTACCTAAACTATCCGTTGCGCTTTCGCCAAAATTAACTTTGTAGTTGATGGCATTTGCCGAAGTGATCGTTACAATAATTTTTCCAGTACTATCTCCATAAGGTGCAGCAGCTGTTTTACCTACCACTTGCACATCAATTACAGGCTTATCGGGTGTTGTTAATTCACCAAATGTTTTATCGTCTTTCTTGCAACCTGTGATTACCATAATTGAGCAAAATAAAATTGACAAGATATATTTTATATTATTTGACATAATGAATAAGTTTAAATTTTTATTAGGGTAATAATTTAATATCATCAAAAAGAACAGTAAAATTAGCTGATCCATTTCCGGCAATACCAAGCTCATAAAAAACACTGAAGCCACCAAATGTTCTTCCTATAACAGAAGGGTCCATTACAAAAGTTAATTCCTCCCAAGCATTGGCAACCGTTGTTGTTACATTGGTTTCTGTAGTTGACCCTGCAGATGGTGCTTCTAATTTAAAAGTCAATTTTGCACCAACACGGTTAGAAAAAACTTTCATTTTTATTTTACGCTGAGAGCTGAAAACCATTTGTGCACTCATATTCATGGTTAGTCCACCCCAAACCTCAGAAGTAGCAGTAGGACTTCCTTTGATCATTCTACCAACATTTGCACTAGTGTTAATACCAGATGATTGTGTATTGGCAATTTTATCGAAAGATGCCCCTCCAAAAATGATTGCAGAATAGGTTGTTGCAGGTGTTTCAAAATCAACCAACGTTTGTGAGGTAATTACAGTAATTGGTTTGGACAATACAATTGAATCTCCGGTTAAATTTTTAGCAACTACTTTAATTGTGTAATTCCCTTCGCTATAACCATGGGTAATACTTTTACCTGGTTGAACAACACCTGGAGCCGCTGAATTATCGCCAAAATAAATGTTAAAAAAGCCTGCTCCTGTTGCCTTTGGCGTAATTGTTACAATACCCGAAGTTGCAACAACTACATCAGCTGTTAAATCTTTTGGTATTGCACTTGTTGAAAGAAATGATATATCATCGTTAGTTGTTTTTTTGCAACTTACTGCAACAAACATAATCAGTAAGATAGCTAGTATATTTTTCATGTTTTTTATCATTTAAAATTTGTTGAATTAATAATTTGGATTTTGCGTCAAACCTGAAAAATCAACTTCACCTTGTGGTATTGGAAATACATCATGTTTACCAGCTATAAAACCCAAAGATGAAAGTGTTGATGCTGCTTTACCAGTTCTTACCAAATCAAAAAATCGTTCGCCTTCCATTGCAAATTCTAATCTTCTTTCATTTAAAATTGCGTCATATAATGTACTGCCTGTTGAGGTGATATCGTTCAATGTATTGCCAAATGCTCTTCTACGAACCTGGTTTAAATACCCTTGTGCTTTTGTGTCATTTCCTGCTTTGTTGTTTGCTTCGGCAGCCATCAATAATACATCGGCATAACGTATTGTGCGATAGTTATTAGAGTAATTCAGCTCTACCTGTCCTGAAGTTTCTCCTACACGAGGTAAATATTTTTTATTGTATAAACCAGTATTTTTATAAGGTGCTACTAAATAAGAAATACCAAAGGAAGGATTTGCTGTTTTGTATGCTTCAATATTAAAAACGGTTTCATCTTTTCTTTTGTCCCCCGCTGCATAAGCATTTGCTAAGTTAGCAGTTGGCATATCAAAACTCCATCCGGGATTATAAGGCATTCCATTTGAACCTGTTAAGCCACGTACACCACACATTTGCACCAGCAAATTTCCTTGTCCTCTTGTTGTATGTGCCCAATCGTAAGTTCCCTGTCCGTTGGAGTATTGAATTTCAAAAACTGATTCTGCACCGTTTTCACCTGATGGTAAAAAGATAGAACCGAAATCGGTTACCAATGAAAATTTATTGGCAGCAATTACATTTTCTAACATGGCAGCTGCCTGAGCATATTTTGCTGTGTTGGTGCCTGCCTGATATAAATAAACTTTTCCCAATAATGCCTGAGCAGCATATTTGGTAATACGTCCTTTATCAATTTGTGTAGTTGGCAATACATTGATTGCTGTGATTAAATCATTTTCAATTTGTGCATATACAGTAGCGA
>CANGTN010000028.1 GCA_947456805.1 Chitinophagaceae bacterium
AATTGTAAAATATTCTTCTTATTCATAAGTAGTTGGTTGAGATTTATTTAATGATTCTTGGGATTAGTTGTTGATACATCATACAATCTACTAGAACCAAGGCTGTTGCAGCTTCTATAATAACTGGTGCTCGTAAAGCTACGCACAAATCATGACGACCTTTAATTGAAAATTCTTCCACTTCACCTGTTTCCCAGTTTAAACTTTGTTGGTTTTTTGGTGTTGATGATGTTGGTTTGATCGCCAAACGAAATACCAAATCATTTCCATTAGAAATACCACCTACAATACCACCTGCATGATTGGTAGTTGTTTTTCCTTCATTGTTTTCAATAGCATCATTGTGTTGGCTACCAAACATTTTTGCTGCCTGAAAGCCTGTACCAAATTCAATTCCTCTTATTGCAGGAATTGCAAACATGATGTGTGAAAGCATTGATTCTAATGAATTAAAATAAGGCTCGCCCAAACCTACCGGCAAACCAGTTACCTTGCATTCAACAATACCACCAACAGAATCGTTTGCATCGATAGCATTTTGTAACCCTCTATCAAGATCTGTTTCACCGCCAATTGTAATAACTTTTGCCTCAATATGAACTTCAGGCATCAGCATTTTTGCAATAGTTCCTGCTGCAACAATTCCAGTGGTTAGTCTTGCGCTGAAATGCCCGCCACCTCTGTAATCTTCATAACCACCAAACTTATGATGAGCGACCCAATCTGCATGTCCAGGTCTTGGAATTGCTCGTTGTTGCTGATAATCTTCGCTGCGAGTATTGTTATTTTCGAATAAAATGGTAATTGGAAAACCGGTTGATTTACCATTGAAAATACCACTTTTGAAAATTGGATAATCAGCTTCTTGTCGTGGTGTTGTTCCTTTTTGCAAACCACCTTTTCTTCTTTCTAAATCGGCTAATAAATTTTCTTCTGTAAGTGCTAAACCTGCTGGCATTCCATCAATTATAATACCTACGGTTGCTCCATGAGATTCTCCAAAAATTTGTACCCTAAAAAAATTACCAAAGCTGTTCATAAGCAGTTGTATTATGATTGAATAATTACACCAATCGCTTTTAAGTGCTCGTAAAAATTGGGATATGATTTGCTTACGGCTTGGGCTGATTCAATTGTTGTTTCACCTGATGCACCTAATGCTGCTACAGCACAGGCCATTGCAATTCGATGATCAAGATTTGAATGTACATTTGCTCCCTTCACTCCTACACCACCCTGTACCAACATCAAATCATCCTGTAAAATTATTTCTATACCCATTTTGCCAAACTCATGTTGTAAAGTTAAGCCTCTGTTGCTTTCTTTATGAGTCAATCTATTCACTCCTTCAATTGCCGAAGTTCCATTACAATAAGCAGCCAATGCCACTAATGGTGGAAATAAATCTGGACAATCTGTTGCATTAAAATGAAATGGTTTTAGTTTGGAGGGACCAATTTCAATTTTTTCTGATTGAATTGAAATCTGACAACCACAATCCATCAATGCTTGCAAAATTGCTTTATCAGCTTGTTTTGAAAATAAATCCAAACCTTTTACTGTAATATTTCCAGCAATAGCACCAGCAACCAATAAAAATGCTGCTCCGCTCCAATCGCCTTCAACCGTGTAATGAATTATAGAATTGCTATTTTGATTTACAGGAGATTGATGAAATGTAAATGATTCATAATTGCTATTGACAGGTATATTTAAACTAAATGACTGCATTACTGCTAATGTTAAATCTATATAAGGTTTACTTTTTAATTCTTGCACATGCAACGTAGCATGACTTGTTAATTCACAAGCAGCATATGCCATTATCAAACCCGTTAAAAACTGGGAGCTTAAAGATCCATCTACAATAATATTTTTTGGTTGTAAGGAACCTTCAACATGTAAAGGTAATTTCCCTTTATCTGAATGAATGGTAACTGATAATTGTGGTAAAATATCATCAAAAAAATTCATTGGTCTACTTAACAAACTACCTTCACCATTTATGGTTATTGGTAATTTACTTAATGCAGCAATAGGTGTAAACATTCTGACACTTAAACCACTTTCCCCACAATAAATTTCATTTGAAATAGGTATTACTCCATTACTTTTTATTATTAATGATTCATTAGAAAACTCAATTATTGCTCCTAATTTTTGAATGATTGAAATTGCTGCCATATCATCATTACTTATGCCAGGATTATGAATGATACTCTCTCCTTTTCTGATTAAAGCTGCTGCGCAAGCCCGTTGCATCACACTTTTAGATGCAGGTGCAACAAGCAATCCGGATAATTTAGAAGGTTGAATAGTAACTTTCATGAATTGCTTTCAATAAATGATTTATAATAGATTTTCTAAATCGGCGAACGGAATTGGAAGCATTATGGCTTTACCAATTTTTTCCAGTAAAATATAATTGATTTCTTGTTCAGCTTTCTTTTTGTCCATTTTCAAAACTTCAAAAACTTTTGTTTTATTGTAAGCAACATTTGTTGGCAAACCATATTGTTGTAACAAACTGATAACTGCATCTGTTTGTTTGAAACCTAAAAGTTGTTCTGAAATTTGAGCTGCATAATTCATTCCGATAGCAATTGCTTGTCCATGCGATAAATCATATTGGTTCTCTAAAGCATGACCTAATGTATGTCCAAAATTTAGAAGTTTTCTTTCTCTTTTTTCTAACTCATCTGCCTGAACAACTTTCAATTTTATTTTTGCATTTCGTTCAATAAGTGTCCCTAATTCTTTCGTTTTTATTTGATAAAATTTCAAAGAATTTGATTGTAATATTTTAAACATTGCAGCATCTTTTATACAAGCATGTTTGATGATTTCAGCAAATCCATTTTGCCATTCAGATTCGGGAAGTGTATTTAAAAATGAAATATCATAAAGTATAAAATTAGGTTGTCTAGTAACACCAATCATATTTTTATAAAGTCCAACATTTATTCCATTCTTCCCTCCAATACTTGCATCAACCATTGCCAATAATGAAGTTGGAATAAATCCAATTTGAATACCTCGCATGTAAATTGATGCTGCATAACCTGTAATATCAGTAACTACGCCACCTCCAACACCAATTAGAATTGTGTTTCTATCTGCTTCAAATTCCAATAGTTGAAGTATAATAGAATATACAGTTGATTGTATTTTAAACGCTTCACCGGGATTCAATACAATGGTATTAAAACCTTTGAATTTCTTCTGGTGTAGATTGAAAATATTTTCATCAGTAATGAATACTATCTTTTTTACATCAACAATTTCTTTGAGTTTTGAAATAGATGATTCAAAGAAAAAATCTGTAGTAGATGAAGAGAATTTAAATGTTTGTTTACGCATTTATTATATTAAAATTAATAAATTGAAATATTAAAAATGCCATGATGTAACTGTATCATGGCATTTAAATTACAAACTATGAGTTCATTATATTATTTTGATGGTTGATACTTTCCATGTGAACTGCATCAAAATATTTGATGACGAAATCTTTGCTTAAACCAAGTTGTTCGCACTTTACAATTGCTCGTTGCAAAATTTCATTCCAACGAATTGTTTGTAAAATAGTGATATTATTATCTTTTTTATAAGCACCAATTTTATCTGCCACTTTCATTCGTTGGCTTAGTATTTGCATTAGTTCATCGTCTAGCTGATCAATTTGTCTTCGCAAATCTTCCATTGCCGTATGCAAAGTTGAATTATCATTGACTTCCTTTCTCCAAATAATAGTACCAATCAATTCTCCTAAAACTTCCGGTGTAATTTGTTGCTTTGCATCACTCCAGGCATTATCGGGATCAATATGACTTTCAATCATTAATCCGTTGTAATCAAGGTCAATACTTTTTTGAGACACTTCTAATAGAATATCCCTCCTACCACAGATGTGTGAAGGGTCACAAATCAACATCATATTTGGATTTCTTCTTTTCATTTCGATAGCCAAATGCCACATTGGAGCATTTCTATAAGCTGTATTTCCATATGAAGAAAATCCGCGATGTATTAAACCAATATTTTTTATACCTGCTTTAGCAACACGTTCTACTGCACCAGTCCATAGTTCCAAATCCGGATTAATTGGATTTTTAATTAACACAGGAATATCTAAACCACGCAAAGCGTCTGCAATTTCTTGCACGCTAAATGGATTAACTGTTGTTCTTGCGCCAATCCATAATACATCAACACCAAAACTCAAAGCGTCCTCAACTTGTTTTGCCGTTGCTACCTCTATTGTAAATGGTAAACCTGTTTGTTCTTTGGCTTTTGCCAACCATGGCAAACCTGTAATTCCTACACCTTCAAATTGTCCCGGACGGGTTCTCGGTTTCCAAATACCAGCACGCAATATATCTACCTTCCCTGTTGCTGCTAATCTATGAGCAGTGACTAAAATTTGTTCTTCGGTTTCAGCAGAACAAGGACCTGAAATGATAAGTGGGCGTTTATTCCAGGCACTTAACAACGGGTTTGGTTGTTCTATTATTTGATTCATTTTATGTTACTTATACAAAAATAAATATTGAAATGTTCCCATTTTGGTGGGAACATTTCAATTAAATTTATCTGCTATTCGCATCATTCATTCTGATTCTTCTGCCACGATAATTTTTACCATCAATTGATTTTATCATTTGTGAAGCATATCGTTTATCAATTTCAACCCAACTGTTCATATCTTTCATATCAATTCTACCCAACACTTCTTTTTTCAATTCACTCATGTCTAAAATGAATTGCAAGAAGCTTGATTTATAAAAACCATCTTTAGTGCCAAGATTTACAAATAAGCGTGTTGTTTCACCATCACTATATTGTATAGGTCTTCTGCTATCAATCCTTTGTCTTCCAGATGATTGACTCATTGATTTAGCAATTTCTCTTCTATCTCTGCGTTGTTGTTCTCTTACATTTAAGTCTTCTGCATTTTCATAATATTTCAGAAAACGATCAAACTCTAAAGCTGCCATGCGTGTAAGAATTTCTTCTTTGGTTACATCAGCAAACTTCTCCTGCAACATTGGCAAGTATGTAGTATAATCACCATGAGAAATATCTGTATTTAATAATTTTTCCATTACAGAAAAAAATTGCTTACGGCAAACATCTTTACCGCTAGGTAGTTCTAATTTATTGAATTTAACCTGAACCATTTTTTCAATGGAACGAATTTTATAAACATCTTTATTCATCACAATGCTCATACAAATTCCAGTGCTTCCTGCACGTCCTGTACGCCCACTTCTATGTGTGTATACCTCAATATCATCTGGTAATTCAAAGTTGATGACGTGTGTTATTTCTTTTACATCAATACCTCTTGCAGCAACATCGGTGGCAACTAGTAATTGTAATGTTTTTTCACGGAAAGCATTCATTACTTTATCACGTTGTTGTTGTGTTAAATCACCATGTAAGGCATCAATATCGTAGCCATCTCTTGTTAATTTTTCAGCAATATTTTGTGCATCTAATTTGGTTCTTGTGAAGATGATACCATAAATACCGGGATTGAAATCTATTAATCTTTTCAATGCTTCATATCGATGGTGTGCATTCACTACAAAAAATTGATGGTCGATATTTTGACTTGCACTATTGGTTTTTCCAACAGTAACTTCAAAAGGATCTTTCATGTACTTTTTGCTTACTCTTTTAATTTCAGCAGGCATTGTAGCACTGAATAACCAGGTTGCTTCTCTTTTTGGAGTATTTTGTAAAATAAATTCAATGTCATCTTTAAAACCCATATTCAACATTTCATCAGCTTCATCTAAAACGACATACTTTATTTGCTCAAGGTCAATTGCTTTGCGTTCAATTAAATCAATTAATCTTCCGGGTGTTGCAACTACAATCTGAACGCCACGTTTTAAATCTCTTATTTGCATGCTTATTGAAGTCCCACCATACACTGCAACTATATTCATACCGGTCATAAACTTTTTAAAGTTTTCTAACTCAGTAACAATTTGCATACACAATTCTCTTGTTGGACAAACTATTAATGCCTGTGGATGTTTTTTCTTTTCATCCACTAAATGCAATAAAGGCAAACCAAAAGCTGCTGTTTTACCTGTTCCTGTTTGAGCCAAACCAATCATGTCTTTCGTTCCGCTTATCAAAACAGGAATACTTTTTTCTTGAATCGGTGTTGGGTTCACAAACCCCAATGCATCGGTTGCCTTAACCAATTTCTCATCCAATCCTAACTCACTAAATGTTATCATTATAATTAAAAATTTGACACAAAGATAACTGTTTCAAAATGGATGAGTATAATTTAATGCAAAACCATTGATATTATTGACTTTCAGAAGAATAAAATTGAATGATAGGCATAGTATTTGCTATGAAATACTTAGTTATTATTTAATTTTATGCAGATATGAAATCAGAAGAAAATTAGGTAAATAATTTTGTGAAAAACTATAGTAGATTGAAAATATCTATACGATAAGTATTACTAAAATAAGTGTTTTAGTAATAATAAAGATTAATTATTTTTACTTCCATTCTTATAAACTCCGTAAATTTTGATTTCTTCCGTTGAAGTAGCAATTGCTTTAATAGCTTTATTAAACTGCTCTATATTTTTAAATTCTAAATCTGCAATGAAATTATGTTTAGCTTCTGAATTAGAACTTGGAAAACTTTGTAATTTGCTTAAGTTTACTCCACTATTTGAAATTGTACTTAGTACTTTAGCGAGACTCCCTTTTGTATGATTGATTTTGAAGTTTATTGAAGCTTTATCTGCATCAATAATATTGGTTTTTTTTTCGCCGGATTGTAAAATAAAAAACCTGGTAAAATTATTATTCTCATTATGAATATTCGAAGCTACAATTTCTAAATCGTATAATTCAGCAGCTGATTTACTGCCAATTACACCAATGTGCATGCTATACTTTTTACTAATATTTATTGCACTTAATCCAGTGTCTTCTGTTTCAACCAATTTCCAATTAGACTTTTCTAAATAATCTGAACATTGCGATAAAGCCATTGGATGACTATGAACTTCCCTGATGTTCTCAATATTTGTACCAGTGTAAATCATCAAATGTTGTTCGATTTTTAAATATATCTCTCCAATAATTTTAAGATTTGACTTTTCTAGTAATGTAAAATTTGGCAGAATACTTCCAGTTAATGAATTCTCAACAGCCATCACACCACTAAAACTTTCTTTTTTTGAAGAAACAACTTTTAGTAATTCTCTGAAATTTTTACAAGGAACAACTTTTATAGATTCGCCAAAAAATTCTTTTGCAGCAATTTCGTGAAAACTACCTTTATGGCCTTGTATAGCAACTGGATAATTTAACTTCAAAGACTTGCTAACGCTAACTGATTTCGGGTTAGGTTTTTTAGTTTGGTTGTTCATATAATTTAGCAATAGTATTTTATGTTAAAGTGATAATATTTCAAATCAACTTTATATATTATTAAGATTCATAATAGAAAAAGTTCTACAAAGGAAGGAAAAAAAAAAATAAGCCGCCAAATTATTTTGACAGCTTAAACTTACTAACCAATATATAATGACTTTTAATTGAGCTTTTTTTGCAAATTACTTACTTGTTCCTGAAGGTTATTTACAATTCCTGCCAGTTGACCTACATCCCAACGTTGAGCAAGATTTGCTTTTTGTAAAATATATACTGCTTTCCAAACTTCTAATACATCTTCTGTATTAACAAGATATGGTTCATATATTGGATTATCACTTATTAAAGTTAGTTTGTCTTTTACCTTAATGTTTTTTAATAATCTTTTATAAACAATCCCTTCACTTTTACTTAATAATACATAAGTGTTAGTGTTTTTTACTTCATCGAGTGTTTCAACCTTTTCTCCTACAATAACACTCCCACTTGGTGTTGGCATCATACTATCCCCCACTATTTCAAATGCTCTGTATTGTCCAGGAGATAACATTGGCAATGTAAAAGTGTTGAGTTCATCAAGAAAATCAGGATCGGCATAACCATTTAAATAACCTGCAGCAGCTTTTTGTGGTACAAATTGTATTTCAGCACTACCTGAAGCAACCATTTTTAATTTTCTGCGTTGTTCTAAGTAATTACTTGAATTTGATTTTGAAGAAGACAAGTCATTTAGCAACAACTCATCTAAACTCAATTTAAAAATATCAGAAATGATTTCCAATACTTCCAGTTTTGGTTCTGCACGTTCTTCTTCATAAGCACCAATAAGTGAACGCTTTACATTTAGTTTGTCGGCAAATTCTTGCTGTGTCCATCCTCTTTGTTTGCGAAGATGTTTCAAATTTTTTCCTGCGTAACTCATAGCTAATTGATTTAGCTGCAAATTACTAATAATTTTAGTTTTACCAAAATATATTTTAATAATTGAGAAAAAAATTTAGTTCAAGGGATATATCAGCATTCGCTTAAACTGATTGGAATATGTATTGCCAATCCGCCATCTGATGTTTCTTTGTATTTGCTATTCATGTCTAAAGCTGTTTCCCACATGGTTTTAATTACTTTATCCAAACTTACAATTGCAAAATCTGGCGTACTTTGTAAAGCCAATTGTGAGGCTGTTATTGCTTTAATTGCTCCCATCGTATTTCGCTCTATGCAAGGAATTTGAACCAATCCTCCAATTGGATCACAGGTTAATCCTAAATGATGTTCCATTGCGATTTCAGCAGCCATGAGCACTTGTTTTTGTGAGCCACCCAAACATTCTGTAAGTGCTGCAGCTGCCATTGCGCTGCTAACGCCTATTTCAGCCTGACATCCACCCATTGCAGCACTGATTGTTGATCCTTTTTTAAATATACTTCCTATTTCTGATGCAGTTAATAAAAATTGAATAATTTTTTCTTCAGAATTACCATTGCAAAAAGTAATATAATATTGTAATACAGCCGGAATAACTCCTGCAGCTCCATTTGTTGGTGCTGTTACCACTCTACCAAAACTTGCATTTTCTTCATTGACTGCAAGTGCAAAACAACTTACCCAATCTAAAATATAATTAAAATTTGTACCACCATTTTGAATAACTGAAAGCCATGAATCATAATTAGAGTAAACATTTTGAGCAACTAATTTTTTGTTTAATTCATAAGCTCTTCTCCTTACCTGAAGCCCACCTGGTAATTCTCCCTTTACATGACAACCACGATACATACATTGTTTCATGGTATTCCAAATATTCAGTAATTTTTCTTTTGTTTCGATTTCGGAACGCCATGCACTTTCATTTTCTAAAACTACTTCATGAATTGCTAATCCGGTTTTCATACACCAGTGCAACAAATCTTCAGATGTATTTATGGGAAATGGTAAAACAGTATTTGATTTTTCATTCCCAATTTCACCTTCTTGTATTATAAATCCACCACCAATAGAATAAAATGTTTCGCATAATTTTTCACCATTATTCAATTCAATCAAAAAACTCATTCCGTTAGGATGAAATGGAAGTGATTCATTGTATAGAAATTCAATTTGTTCAAATGGATTAAAATTTATTTCATAACTGTTATTCAACAATAATTTTTGCGTCGAATTTATTTCATTAATTTTCTTATCAATTTCATCAACGTTAATAGTAACGGGGTCTTCTCCACTCAATCCTAAAATTATTGCAGTATCTGTTCCATGCCCTTTACCAGTTTTTGCTAGTGAACCATACAATACAACATCAATTTTTTTTACTGCTGGAAGGTTGTATTTTGATTGAATTATTTCAAGACATTTTAATGCAGCTCTCCAAGGTCCTAAAGTATGACTACTACTAGGGCCTACACCAATTTTAAACATATCAAAAACAGAAATTGCTTCATGTGCCATAAGAAGAATAAATAATTTAAATTATAAATTTCCACGCATAGCCTGTTCTCTTTCTATGGCTTCAAACAATGCTTTAAAATTTCCTTTGCCAAAACTTTTTGCACCTTTACGTTGTATGATTTCAAAGAAAACAGTTGGTCTGTCCTCTAATGGTTTGGTAAATATTTGCAATAAATAACCTTCGTCATCTCTGTCAATTAAAATACCCAGTTCACTCAATGGTTTTAAGTCTTCATCAATTGTACCTACCCTGTCTAAAATTGTTTCGTAATAACTCGCAGGAACTTTTAAAAATTCAACTCCACGTTTTTGCAATTCGGTAACTGTTTCAATAATATTATTGGTAGCTATAGCAACGTGTTGTACCCCTTCACCATCATAAAAATCTAAATATTCTTCAATTTGAGATTTCTTTTTTCCTTCGGCCGGTTCATTAATAGGAAACTTTACAAAACCATTGCCATTACTCATTACTTTACTCATCAGAGCAGAATATTCGGTAGAAATATCATTGTCATCAAATGACAAAATATTTCTGAAACCCATTACGTCTTCATAAAATTTAACCCAGGTATTCATTTGATTCCAACCAACATTTCCTACACAATGATCTACATATAATAAACCTGTTTCTGAAGGATTGTAATTTGAATTCCAGGAAACAAACCCAGGCATAAAAACACCTAAATAATTATTTCTTTCTACAAATAAATGAACGGTATCACCATACGTATGAATACCACTTAATACAACCTCACCATTTTCATCATTTAATTTGGTAGGATCTAAATAACTTTTTCCGCCTCTTGCTGTGGTTTCTTGCCATGCATTCGTTGCATTATCAACTTTAAGGGCTAAAACTTTTACACCATCCCCGTGTTTATAAATATGATCTGCTATTGAATTGTTAGATTTTAATGGAGTAGTTAATACAAAAGTGAGTTTGTTTTGACGTATAACATAACTTACTTTTTCTTTTACGCCCGTTTCCGGACCAGCATAGGCAAGGCTTTGAAAGCCAAATGCCGTTTTATAAAAGTGTGCTGCTTGCTTTGCATTGCCAACATAAAACTCTACATAATCTGTTCCTTGTAAGGGTAAAAAGTCTGTAGTAATTTCTTTTGTAGTATTTGATTTTGTTATATTTTCCATAGAAAATAATTGTGAATTTGATTTTAAATAAAATAGATGTTTTAATGTATTTAGAAGTACCTAAAAGATTAATTGACATCCATTGCAAGGGATTCCATCAGCAAAAAAAAATGCTTTCGTTCATCTGAAAAAATTTTATGCGGATAATCTGGAAGCATGTTGAAACAAAAGTAACTATTTAAACTAATGCCTGTACTATCTTCGCAAAATTAGTTTAGCAAGTAATCAAATTAAAATTTCAAAGATGAAAGTTGGCATATTAGGAGGCGGACAATTGGGTAGAATGTTATTGCAACAAGCAGCAAATCATGTGGTTGAAACTTATGTGTTAGAAAACGAAGAACATTGCCCTGCTGCACATCTATGTCATCATTTTACCAAAGGTAGTATACGCGATTTTGATACTGTTTATAATTTTGGTAAACACTTAGATGCAATTACAATTGAAATTGAAGATGTAAATATTGAAGCCCTTGAAAAATTAGAATCTGAAGGAGTAAAAATTTACCCGAAACCAGCTGCATTAAAAATAATTAAAAGTAAAATATTGCAAAAACAGTTTTATGCATCAAATGATATCCCTTCACCAGAATTTATTATTGCTCAAAACAAAAATGATGTAATTGTCAACAATCATTTTTTACCTGCTGTACATAAATTGGCAGAAGGTGGATATGATGGTAAAGGTGTTGAAATACTGAAAGTTGAAAAAGATTTTAAAAGAGCTTTTGATGCCCCATCTGTATTAGAAAAAATGGTTGAAATTAAAAAAGAAATTGCCATCATAGTTGCTATGAATGATGCCGGTGAAACCGTAACTTTTCCTGCAGCTGAAATGCATGCAGATCCTATATTAAATCTTTTGGATTATCAATTATCTCCTGCAATTCTTCCTGATAAATTATTATGGAAATCTGAGGCTATTGCTTTGGCTGTTTTAAAGGGATTAAACAGCCCCGGGTTATTTGCTGTTGAATTATTTATTGACATTGATGATAATGTTTGGGTAAATGAAACAGCACCGAGGGTTCATAATAGCGGACATCATACGATTGAAGCAAATTATTCTAGTCAATACGATATGTTGTGGCGAATTATTTTGGGTCTTCCATTAGGCAATACAAAGTCAATACTACCATCGGCAATTGTTAATTTAATTGGTGTTGATGGCTTTTTTGGAAAAGCAAAATATGAAGGACTAGATGAAGTTTTAAAAATGGAAAATGTATTTGTTCACCTGTACGGTAAAACCCAAACAAAACCAGGAAGAAAAATGGGTCATGTAACAATTATCAGCAGCGATTATCAGGAATTAAGATACAAAGCAAATAAAATAAAACACATGCTGAAAGTAATATCAGAATAAAATCGAAGTTATAATTTCACTGGAGCTAATCTTATTAAGAATCCTAATCCGATTATACTTTTAACTTGCAATCTTGGAGCATTTTTTGTTGGACCAAATATTTTGATATCATCATCATAAATTAAATCTAAATTGTAAGTAGCACTCAACATTTTATTTATTTTAAATGAAAAAGCATTGGTAAAAAAAATATCAATGTTTAATGGGTTATTTAAGTAATTCGAAAACAAATCTAATCTTCCTCTATATATTACATTTTTTGCAATTGTGTTGTTATAATTTAAAGTTGAAAAGAAACCAACTTCTTTTACAACATGTTTACCAGCAGGAACACCATAAACACCTTGATCAGACAGAGATTTTTTAGCAATAATAACCCACCTGCTTGTTAATGGCGACAGGAACACAGAGAATTTTAGACTTGGTTTAAAATCCATTCCAATAGACGCAATAAGATAGGCTGGTGATAATAGTGTAGATGAAAAATTACTTGTCCCGCCACTGTAATTGTAACCATCAAATAATTGACTTCTGAAGTTTAATAAACCGGATGCATACCACTTGTTTGAACTATCAATTCGATAACCGAATTTTGATAACAAATCTATTCTATCATCATTTTTTCTGCTACCTAAGCTACTTGCCTGAACAAATCCAAAATTGAAATCCAAACTATTATCCCAGGTATAATTGTAGGCTCTATGTAAAATATAATAATTGACGTTTGTATTCACAGACATTGAAAAATCATCACCTCCTGCTGCCCAATTACTCAAACTTCCCTGTGCAAGATTAGCCCCAACCATTCCTCCTCTTTTCCATTTCCAGGTGCTTGTGTCAACTTCTTTTTTTACATTTCTAAAAATTTCATTTGGCAATTTAATTACCGTCATGTCTTGTGCAGATAGCTGATGAAAAGTATAGATGAGGATAAAAAAGAAAATTTTCTTCATAAATATTTTGAAGTCTAATCGATTAAATGTTAACTGCAAAAATACAGTTCTAAAATTCATATGTAGATGAATTGCTGACAAACTGACAAAACAATTTGTTTTCCATTATTTTTGCCATATAAATAATAAGAATGGATATATTGGATATTCAGAATAAAGTACATGATGAGAGTAGACAAGGTGAAGTTCTTGAGCTTTTACAAAACCCTACTCGATCTTATCATAAAAAGTTTTACATAGAAAGCTATGGCTGTGCCATGAATTTCAGCGACAGTGAAATTGTGGCTTCAATACTTCAGGAACAAGGCTTTGGAACTACTAAAAATTTTGAAGAAGCAGATTTAATTTTAATAAATACATGTTCTATCAGAGAAAAAGCTGAATTAACAATCAGAAAAAGACTAACAGAATTTAGGGTTACCAAACGAAAAAATGGAACATTGATTGGCGTTTTAGGTTGTATGGCTGAACGTTTAAAATCGAAATTATTAGAAGAAGAAAAGTTAGTTGATTTAGTGGTAGGTCCGGATGCTTACAGAAGTTTACCCGGATTAATTCAGGAGGCAGAGACCGGACAAAAAGCTGTAAATGTATTGTTAAGCAGAGATGAAACTTATGCAGACATAGCTCCTGTTCGTTTGGATAGTAACGGTGTTTGTGCATTTGTATCAATCATGCGTGGTTGTAACAACATGTGTAGTTTTTGTGTTGTACCTTTTACTCGTGGTAGAGAGAGAAGCCGAGATGCACACAGCATTGTTGCTGAAGCACAAGAATTATTTGATAAAGGATATAAAGAAGTAACTTTATTGGGTCAGAATGTAGATAGTTATTATTGGATTGATGAAAACAATAACAACACAATTACCTTTTCTAAATTATTAGAAATGGTTGCTTTGATTTCTCCTGAATTAAGGGTTAGATTCAGCACTTCCCACCCGAAAGATATTACGGATGATGTGTTATTTACAATTGCTAAATATGAAAATATTTGCAATTACATTCATTTGCCGGTACAAAGCGGCAGTAGTAAAATACTTCAACTCATGAACAGAACGTATACCAGAGAATGGTATATAGCCAAGGTAAATCGCATCAAAGAGATTATTCCTAATTGCGGAATAAGTACGGATATAATAGTAGGATTTTGTAATGAAACAGAAGAGGATTATTTAGAAACATATTCATTAATGGAATATTGTAAGTACGATTTGGCTTACATGTATTTTTATAGTGAAAGGCCTGGCACTCTTGCAGCAAAGCGTTATGAAGACAATGTGCCCGAAGCTGAAAAGAAACGCAGGTTACAACATATCATTGATTTGCATCGTATTCATTCTTTGGAAAGTATGCAACGTGATGTGAACAAAACATTTAAAGTTTTAATTGAAGGCAATAGTAAAAAAAGTGATGCAGATTGGTTTGGCAGAACAGATCATAACAAGGTTGTAATTTTTCCAAAAGAAAATTCAAAGCTACAAAAAGGTGATTATACAAATGTTTTTGTACATGAATGTACTGCCGGAACATTGTTGGGAAAATTGATTAATTAAGTATAATTGAAACATAGAATTTCTAAATTTAAAATCCCTTACGGGGTAAAACATGGATTTACAAAGTATCAAAAACAGATTTGGAATAATAGGGAATTCTCCATCGCTTAATCATGCATTGAATACTGCAGTGCAAGTTTCTGCAACTGATTTAACTGTATTGATAGTGGGTGAAAGCGGTGTAGGTAAAGAAGTTTTTTCGCAAATTATACATACACTTTCTGCAAGAAAACACAATCCGTTTATTGCAGTAAATTGTGGTGCAATTCCTGAAGGTACAATTGACAGCGAATTGTTTGGTCATGAAAAAGGAAGTTTTACAGGAGCTGTTGAAAGCCGTAAAGGATATTTTGAAACAGTAAATGGTGGTACCATTTTTTTAGATGAAATTGGTGAAATGCCGTTAGGAACACAAGCAAGACTTCTTCGTGTATTAGAGACTGGAGAATTTATACGAGTAGGTAGCAGCAAAGTACAAAAAACGGATGTTCGTGTAATAGCAGCTACCAATAGAGAGTTATTGGAATTTGCAGAGAAAGGTAAATTTCGTCAGGATTTGTATTATCGTTTAAGTACCGTTCCGATAAGGGTTCCATCATTGAGAGACAGAAAAGAAGACATACAATTATTGTTTAGAAAATTTGTGGTTGACTTTTCTGAAAGATATAAAACAACCGCAGTTCAGTTGGATGAAGAAGCAAAGAATGCTTTGATCAATCATCCATTTCCGGGTAATGTAAGAGAATTGAAAAACTTAGCAGAGCAGATTTCTGTGTTATCAAATTCTCGGCACATAACAGCTACTCAGCTCCGCAGTTTTTTACCAAATAAAAATCAAGGTACAAGAATGCCAATTTTAGCCGGTGCTGCAACACAAGGAGAATTTGCCAATGAACGTGAAATACTGTACAAGCTTTTTTTTGACATGAAAAAAGATGTTACCGAATTAAAAAAGATGTTTCTTGAAATTTTACAAAATCCATCAATGGCAGTCAATGCAGCTTCATTTACAAAAGAAAGTTTGATGAATGATTTTTCAAGAATTGATGACCAGGAAATTGAAATAGCTCATCCAATAATACAAACACAAAACTTACCTACTCAAATTATATCAAACCCACAGCAACCTTATCTTTTAAATGATGAAGCAATTCATCATCATGAAGAAGTGGAAGAGAATTTGAATATAATGGTTAAAGAAAAAGAACTAATTATAAAAGCACTTAAAAAACATAAAAGTAAAAGAAGAGATGCAAGTGCAGATTTAGGAATTAGTGAAAGAACACTTTATAGGAAGTTAAAAGAATACGATATTGATGATTTGTAGTTTTGTAAATAAATTTTGACTTGAAAAATAAAATATTTTTAATGAACCGATTAAGCTTCCTGAATATTTTTTTAATAATTACTACACTATCTTCCTGTGGCATTTATTCATTTAAAGATGTATCAATTGATCCTGCAATAAAAACTATTAAAATTGGATTTATTGAAAACAGGGCAAGAATAGTAAATCCACAATTGAGTCCATTGCTGACAGATAAAATACAACAGAAAATTAACCAGCAAACTAAATTAACGAGAACAAATAATGATGATGCCCATTTAATCATTAGTGGTTATATTTCTGACTATTCTGTTTCAACTGCGGGTATTAGTAGTCAGCAAGCAGCCTCTAACAGATTAACAGTAAGTGTTCACCTTACATTAATAAACAACATAGAAAATAAAACTATAGAATTTGATGTAAGCAGAGGTTTTGATTTCTCTGCAAACCTTTCCATAGAGCAGGCACAGTCTGGTTTACAGGATGAAATTTTGAGAAATTTGACAGACGAAATTTTTAATAAGATTTTTTCAAATTGGTAATTTACAATATCTTTAATCAGATGTCATTAATAATTAACAGTAATACAGAACAAATTTCTACTGAACAACTTATCAATAATCTATCAATTGATGTATTGTTGAATTCTAAAAATGTGTACCCATATTGTGCAGTAACTCAATTCATGCTTGCAAAAAAAATGTATCAACAAAATGATGTTCACTTTTCAAGGCAAGTTCAACAAACAGCAACTCATTTCAACAATACTAACTTGTTAGATTATCAACTGATTCATGAAGAAAAAAATGTTTTCAGTTATGTAAAACCCAATCATCCTAATCAAAAAATAATTGAAGATAATTTAACTATAGATGATTTGGTATCAGATAATTTAGTTGAAAATGAAGTTCAAATTGAACCAATACCAACTACTAAAAAACAAGTACCTGAAGCCAATACAACTGATAATACAGCATCAATTACATCATTTGCTTTGGCTGCATCGGAAGAAAATCAAAGACCTGAATTTGATTCAAAAGAAGAATCAAAAGATGACAATACTGAAAATATTGATTTGAAGATAGCATCATCATTGGAAAAACAATTATCAGAATTTAAAAAACCTATTGATGAAAATACTGAGTTAGTTATTGAAACTGAGCCATTCCATACTATAGATTATTTTGCTTCACAAGGAATTAAAGTTGAAATTGATCCAAACGCACAGGATAAATTAACAAAACAAGTTAGAAAATTTACTGATTGGTTAAAACAGATGAAAACTATAGCTGCAACAGAAACTGCAGTTTTAGATACAGAATTGGAGAATGAAATTCAATTAATTGCCAATGATTCAAATGAAACGAAAGAGGTTGTTACAGAAACAATGGCTGAAGTTTTTGAAAAACAGGGCAAGTTTTCAAAGGCAATTGTGTTGTATGAAAAATTAAGTTTTTTAAACCCGGACAAATCCACTTATTTTGCAAACAAGATTCAACAATTAAAGAATAAATAATTATGGCAATTCTATTTTTAATTTTAGTAGTAGTAGCAAGTGTAGCACTTGGATTCATAGTTTTAGTACAAAATCCTAAAGGTGGTGGATTAGCCGGAAACGTAGGTGGTTTAAGTAATCAGTTAATGGGTGTTAAACAAACTACTGACGTTTTAGAAAAAGGAACTTGGTTGTTTGCGGGAATTATTGCTTTATTAGCGTTAATATCAACTTTATTCTTCAAAGGAATTGGTTCTAATGTTGACTCAGATGCACTGAAGAATATTCCAACAACAAATTCTGCACCTGCACCAACACCACAAGCACCATCAAACACTGTCCCTGCTCAACCTGGTAAATAGTTCAAATTTAAAAAAATTTAAAAATAGAGTAGCTACCACTGCTCTATTTTTTTATGGTTAATAACCCACAACAATTTAAAAGTGTGCGCAACTTTTACGAACTATATACGATAAATTCATTGTTATTTGTTTTATGTACTTGAAATCCATTCTCCTATTTTTGACCTCTAGCAGCTTACTTTTTAATGTTTGTAAAAGTCAAAATGTATCTGGCAATTGGTATGGTGTTGGAAAAGTTCAAATGCCCGGAATTACAAATACTTATTTAACCGAGCTTGTAATTAAACAAAAAGGAAATGCAATTACAGGTGAATTAAATTATTATTTCAAAGATAGTTTATTCACCAATAAAATAACAGGCACATTTAATACCGTTACACGAAATCTCATTATCAATCAAATACCCATCATTTATTACAAATCTGCAAATACTAAAAATGCTGTTGATTGTATGATGAATGGCGATTTTATTCTAAGAGTAGCAAGAACTGAATCAGTGTTGATGGGTGATTTATTAAGCAGTAGTGAGTTTAAATTTACTTGTCCAACAATTCAATTTAAGTTAAAGAAATTTATTGAATCAAAAGATGAATTGAACGAATTGGATGTAAAGCAAAATGAAGTAAATCATGTATTTACAAAATCAGACACTACCAAAACATTTCCTAAAACCCAACAAGTATTTCCTGATTTTGATATAAAGCAAACAGAACTTTTTACAAACAGAGTAAAAATATTTACAAAAGAAATTGAGGTAGATAATAACCAATTAAAACTTGAATTTTATGACAATGGTGCAATTGACAATGATTCAATTTCTGTATTTGTAAACAATAAAATGATTTTACAAAAATCAAAGTTGGAATATGCTCCCATAAGATTAGACATTAAATTAGATGAATCCTTACCCTATAACGAAATAAGTATGTTTGCAGAAAATCTTGGACAAATACCACCAAATACATCTTTATTGGTTATTTATGATGGCAATAAAAGGAATGATGTTTTATTGATTAGTGATTTCACAAAGAATGCGACAATAAAATTAATTAGAAAGAAGCAATAAAATATTTATTCTTTACCTGCAATTATAATTACTATTTCTCCTTTAACTCCTTTTTGTTTGTAGTATTCAGCTACCTCTTGCAAGGTGCCTCTTTTATTTTCCTCAAACATTTTTGTGAGTTCTCTTGTGACAGAACATAATCTTGTTGCACCAAAATAAATTGCAAATTCTTCAAGTGATTTCACCAATCTCATTGGACTTTCATAAATAATAATGGTTCGTTCTTCCAATGCTAATTGTTTTAATTTGGTTTGTCTTCCTTTTTTTAATGGAAGAAAACCTTCAAAAACAAAATTATTTGTTGGTAATCCGCTATTTACCAAAGCCGGTACAAATGCAGTTGCACCGGGCAAACATTCAACTTTTATATCACTTTTTATGCAAGCTCTAACCAATAAAAATGCAGGATCACTTATTGCAGGAGTACCTGCATCTGTAATGATTGCAAATGTTTTTCCTGCAAGCATTTGCTCAATTAAATGAGGTACAATTTTATGCTCATTGTGCTGGTGATAAGGAGAAAGTGGTTTTTGAATTTGATAATGATTGAGCAACTTGGAAGATGTTCTTGTATCCTCGCATAAAATCACATCAACACTTTGAAGTACTTCTAAGCTCCTCAATGTGATGTCTTTTAAATTACCAAGTGGTGTTGGAACAAGATACAGCATTGTAAAATTGAATAAGTTATTTATGGAATTAATTCTATTTCATAAAATTCCATTACTTGATTGGCTAATAATTTCTTACTTGCTTCATCTGCAATAGTTAGCGCTTCAGCCTCTGTAGCAGCTTCAATTTGTAAATTGATTTGTTTACCAACTCTCACATCTGTGATGTTCATTAATCCTAAATTTCCCAAACCACTTTGAATAGCTTTACCCTGAGGATCTAATAAATTTTTCAAGGGCATTACTTTTACTTGAACTTTATATAACATTATGATTGATTTTTAAAAACGAGTGATGCAATTACA
>CANGTN010000029.1 GCA_947456805.1 Chitinophagaceae bacterium
TAATGATTTCAAACAAGATGCTTTTGTATATCAGGTAAAACTTGATGGTGGAGTTATAGACTCAGACAATAACAATAAAATTAAAATTGCAAGTATTGATGTTAATCATCCACTCAGTGATTGTGGCGATAAATCAACCATGAATAACAGTTTACTGATTACTTTTTTTCTTGGCTTTTTAGGAGGACTGGTTGCATTGCTTACACCATGCGTTTTTCCAATGATTCCGGTAACGGTTTCTTTTTTCACAAAGCGATCTAATAATAAAAATAAAGCTATTAAAAACGGACTGTTATATGGCTTTTTTATATTTATTATTTATATGGCTGCAAGCCTTCCGTTTCATATTTTAGGAAATGTTCAGCCCGAAATTTTTAATCAAATTTCAACTAATGCATGGGTGAATATTATTTTCTTTATTGTTTTTGTTGTATTCGCAATTTCTTTTTTTGGCTTTTTTGAAATAACCTTACCATCAAGTATTGCAAGCAGTGCAGATAGTAAAAGTGGTTTGGGGAGTATTGGCGGGATATTTTTTATGGCACTTACTTTAGCAATTGTTTCATTCTCATGCACAGGACCTATACTTGGTACATTATTAGTAGGAACAGCAGGTGGTGGTGCATGGCAACTAACAAGTGGTTTGGCAGGATTTGGATTGGCATTGGCACTTCCGTTTGGATTGTTTGCAATTTTTCCGGGATGGTTGCAAACATTACCTAAAAGCGGCGGATGGTTGGGCACGGTAAAAAAAATACTGGCATTTGTTGAGTTGGCTCTGGCATTGAAGTTCTTATCAAATGCAGATTTGGTAATGCATTGGGGGATTTTAAAAAGAGAAATATTTTTTACAATCTGGATAATCATCAGTGCAGCTTTAACGCTTTACTTAATAGGTATAATTAGGTTTTCAGAAGATCGTAAAGGAATGAAAATCCCAACAGTAAGAAAGGTTTTTGCAATCCTAGCTTTGTGTTTTACACTTTATTTAATTCCGGGTATAACAAATTCAAAGTATGCAAATCTTAAATGGGTAAGTGGTTTTCCGCCTCCATTGAGCAATAGTATTTATGGTAAAGAAAATATAGAAGGAAAAGGCTTGGAAGCCAATCATATCAATGATTACAATAAGGCATTGCAACTTGCAAAGGCACAAAATAAACCACTGTTAATTGACTTTACAGGATGGGCCTGTGTAAATTGCAGAAAGATGGAAGAGAATGTTTGGACACAACAAGAAGTATATGACTACATCAAAGAAAATTTCATTTTAGTTTCATTATATGTAGACGATAAGGCAAGATTACCAGTAGAAAAAAGATTTACATACAAAACAAATCAAGGATCAAAAGAAATTGTAACAATTGGCGATCAATGGGCAACTTTTCAAACAGAAAATTTTCAGAAACAATCCCAACCACTTTATGTAGTAATTGATACATCAGAAAGGTTGTTGACAAATCCTGTTGGCTACACTCCCGATGTACAGAAGTATCTGGATTGGTTACGCTGTGGTAAAGAAACCTTTGATACAAAAAAATAATTGGCTGACGGCACAGCTTATTGCTTCTTCACTTAAATTATTATTTACTGCAAAATCAAAAGACCTCACAAAATTTAATTTGCGAGGTCTTTTGATTTTAAAGTGATTCGGATTGGATTCGAACCAATGACCTACTGCTTACAAGGCAGTTGCTCTATCCAGCTGAGCTACCGAACCATCCAAGGATTAAAAACCCTTTTGGAGTGCAAATAAAAAGAAATTTATACTCTTAAACAAACATCCGGCTTTAATTAATTTCTTCCATAAAAAAAATTACTTTGCAACTTCATGTAAATTGCCGCCAGATATGCAAAATAATACACTTCAAATTCATCATGATTTACTCTCTTTCGAGGAAGTAAAAAATTTTATCAATAACGATGTAACTATTGCTATTGCTGAGGACGCAGAACAACGCATTGTTATGTGCCGCAATTTTCTTGATAATAAATTAGCAGCAGATGATTCATTGTTTTATGGCATCAATACCGGTTTTGGCTTTTTACAAAATATACAAATAGATAAATCTCAGATAGAACAACTGCAATATAACTTATTAATGAGCCATGCTTGCGGCTTAGGCGAAGAAGTTCCGGCTGTTATCGTTCGACTGATGCTCTTACTTAAAATCAAAAGTCTTAGTTATGGCCACAGTGGTGTTCAATTGGCAACCGTTCATGCATTGAAAAATTTGTGTAATCAAAATGTATTGCCTGTAGTATACACACAGGGTTCTTTAGGTGCAAGTGGAGATTTATCGCCATTGTCTCATTTATGTTTGCCATTAATTGGTTTGGGCGAAGTATATGAAAACGGATTTAAAATAGAAGCTCAGAAATTGGTACAGCAAGGAAAAATAAATACCGTTGCTCTACAAAGTAAAGAAGGACTTGCACTAATCAACGGTACTCAATTCATGACGTCCTACGGAATGTATTGTCTGCACAAATCCGAGCAATTATTAAAACTTGCCGATGCAATTGCCGCATTAAGTTTTGATGCCTTTGATTGTAGCACACAACCCTTACATGAATCCATTCATCGTGTGCGTCCACATAAGGGGCAAATAGCTACAGCTACTGCAATCAGGTCGTACCTTTCGCAAAGTGCCATTACTGCCAATAAAAAGCAACAAATACAAGATCCTTACAGTTTTAGATGTGTACCGCAAGTACATGGTGCTACCAAAGATGTGTTTGAAAATGTGCTGCAAGTATTTCTCACAGAAATTAATTCCGTTACCGATAATCCCAATATTTTTCCAGACGAAGATTTAATCATCAGCGGAGGAAACTTTCACGGACAACCACTTGCATTGCACCTAGATTTTTTAAGCATTGCCATGAGTGAAATTGCTAACATCAGCGAACGCAGAACATATCAGTTGATTAGCGGACAAAGAGGTTTGCCATTGTTCTTGGTTTCCAATCCAGGACTGCATTCTGGCTTCATGATTCCTCAGTACACAGCTGCCGGAATTGTAAGCGAAAACAAACAACTTTGCACACCTGCAAGTGTTGATAGTATTTCATCCAGCAACAACCAAGAAGATCATGTAAGCATGGGCGCAAATGCCGCGACCAAATGTTTACGTGTAATTAATAATGTAGAAAAAGTGTTGGCAATAGAATTATTAACAGCAGCTCAAGCTTTGGAATTCAGAAGACCATTGCAAACCTCACCCATACTCGAAAAAATTATCTCTGCATTCAGAAAAGAAATTAGCTTCAACGACGCAGACAGGGTATTACACAACGACATGATAAAAGCAATTACATTCATTCAAAAATTAAAGCTAGACTAATTATTTTTTGAGCCGAACAGTATATCGCTGTTCAACTTCCTCGGCGTCGCACACTTCAGGGTATTATACTTTAATATGCATTTTGCTATAAAAATAATAAGTGCCGGTAATAATTTATCGGCACTTTTGGTTTAGTATTTCATACATTGAATACTTATAGGTTCTTGTTTCCATCTTACAGTGATCAGATGATTTCCCTTGCTTAATTTGGTTGCATTGAGGGAAGCAATTTGATTCCCTTTCACTAAATTAATTTCTTGGATTAGTTCCAATTTACCTAATATGTCTGTTACAATTATGCTTGCTTTTTCAGTGCTATTGGAATGGATATTAAGCGTTAGATAATCATGAATTGGATTAGGATAAACTTGCACGGAGTTTATGGAACTCTTATTGATGTTAACTGCAATAACTTTACTGAAAGTTGTTTTGTTGTCGGCATCTGTTTGTTTTAATCTGTAATAATTTAATCCATTAATCGGATATAAATCCCTGTAATTATAATAGTTGTAGCCTCTTGAATTCTTTGCACTTTCAATGAATAAAGTAGTAAAATTTACACCGTCTTCGGCACGTTGTAATTCGTATGATTTACAGTTTATTTCTTGAGTGGTAGTCCATTGGATTGAAACATCTCTATTGCTTTGCATAGATGCTGAAAAGCTTATCAGATTTACAGGTACGGCTGTATTTTTTGTGTACCAGATAGGTGAGGAGATTGTTCTGTTGCCTCCAATTGTAATATCTGCATAATAATATCCATTTACGCCATTGGCGAGTGAATAATCGGTATAGGATAAGGTACTTGCAGTAACGCTGGCAATTTGTATTGGTAAAATATTACTTCCAGCTATGCCAAACATTAATTTGATAGTTGGTGTAAGTGTAGGATTGGTGGGGTCTGTAGCATATATATTAATTGCAGGACTGCTGTTTCCTGAAAAGTTACTACCCATTATTTGATTGTTTAGTGTAAAAGAAACTCTTGTGTCGCAATCCTCTGTTGCATAAAAATTTCTTCCTCTCATTGCGGTGAAAAAATTTGTACTCGAAAGTGAAGGCATAATAACTACCAATCTGTTATTACTACTTCTTCCAAAGTTGGTATTGTGTGTGTCGTGGTCCATCAATGGTCCAATATGATATCCCTTACTTAACATTCTTGTAAAATAATCTATATATGCATAAGCACTTGGGGGATCAGAGTAAGTGTTATTAGTGCTGAATGCAATCCCGCTTGCTACTGCCGAACCTACAACAATGCTATCAGCAGTTGCATTTAAAGGTAAATTCCCAAGATTGTTGTAATCGGAATAATTAGGATGCGCAAATGTTGCAAAACAATTATTACCCATGGTATTTAATGTTCTAAATAGACCATTCACTCCCGTAGTTTGTAATGTGCCGGTATAATCACTTTTAGGAACGTAAGTATTGTAATTGTTGGTTTCCCAGCCGATTAACTGATTGGTTCCATAAATTAATACGTGACCTCCATTGCTGATCACTCCCCATTCCATTCCATACAATGCAAGAAAGTTATTTGTTGTAGCTGCTGTAGCTTGAGCGATACCCGGTTGCCAGTTGTTGATGTTCATTCCTGCTGTTGCATGGTTGTGGTCGGAGATGCCTAAAAAATCCATGCACAAACTATTTTTTGCATAAGCATAATTATCAGCCGGAGTTAATGAGCCATTGTCTTGATTACCATCTGAATAAGAAGAGTGGGCATGAAGATTGCCATAATAATAATTGTTGACAGCAACAACACTCGTTGTGACAGATGATGTTAATGGATTTGATGCAAGATAATTTGGACTAGAACCCACACAATTGCTATTATTTGCAAAAACAAAATAATAGTATGTAGTACTTGGTGAAAGCCCGATATCTATAAAAGATAAATTAGCATCTTTTTGAATGATTAATGCATTCCCTAAATTATTCCCAACTGTATAATTAGTTCCTGTTACAGGTAATGCTGTTAAAGTTGCAGATGTGCTTCTTAAAACTAAATAATTGTCTGCCGTGGTAGAAGCAGCAAAGTATCCATTTACCGAAGTGTTGGAAGCTGCTAAAATCAAACTGGTTGGTTGTGCAGATGGAGTTACGCAATTTGGTAATGCTACTGTACTTGTTTGGTTTACTAATGGGTTAGAAGTCCTGTAAATAGGGCCTCCTGTACAGTTTTGGCTGTTGATGCTAAATACGAAATAATAATAATTTGTACCACTTGCCAATGAGTTATTGGTAAAAGATGTTGCTGCTGACTTGCTTACCACTGTACCATTCCCAATTGTATTTCCGACATTGTAATTTGTACCATTGGTTAATGTTCCGGTGAAAGAAGATGATGTAGTTCTGATGACAATATATTCATCCGTTCCTGATGCGGCAGTAAAACTTCCGGAGATACTGTTGTTGGTAACATTATTGAATACCAAAGTTGTGGGTTGTGCAGCAGGTGTGGTGCATGGTAATGCACCTGCAAGTGTTGTAGCATTACCACTTAGTGGATTGGTTGTTAAATAAAGTGGTCCTCCCGTACATAGATTGTTCATGCTGAAAACAAAGAAGTAATAAGTAGTGTATGGGTTTAATCCGGTTGCCGTAATTGTTGATGAATTTCCCATACTGATTACATTTCCATCACCTAAATTATCTCCCAAGGAATAAGTAACATTATTTACGGGGTTGCTGCTCAGTGTATTGTTGTTACTCATCACTACTAAATAGTTTTGGGGAGCAGGATTGGCTGGGGTAAATGAAAATGTTATTGAGTTATTAATTACAGTACCTGCCGAAAAATTCGTTGGTTGTGCAGTAGGCGCAGTACAGGGATTTGTAGGGAAAGATGTTACTTTAACATTATCAATATTTAATCTTGGTCTACTGCCTGATGTACCACCAACTGCATTATGGTAATAAAATCGCAGCCTGGCTGTTGCTGAATTATTAAATGAAGATGGTAATGCGACATTTGTAATGCTTCCGCCTGTTGGAAGATTATTGGTAAAATTCAATACTTGTGCACCTGTAATTTCAGTATAATTAGTTCCATCAACAGAGGCATAAACTCGTAAAGAACCATTTCTGTTTCCAGTTGAATTATTAAGTGAATTCCAGTCAAAACTTAGGTTTCCGGCATTTACACCTGTGAAGTCTAAGAAAAAATCCATACTTACAGAATTTGAATTATCAGTAGTACCGGAAGCTAACAATGTTAAACTTTGGTTGCCTTTATAAACCCCGCTGCTAAAACCAAAACTCCCCGTTGGAGGCGTTTGAAAAAAAGTAGAGGCAGTAACAATTATTAATGCAGAAGGAACACTTCCAATAGTACTTACTTCATTTCCTTTCCAGGCAGATGCTCCAATGCCTGCCGTAAAAATTCCGTTGGCAGGAGTTGAACTAAAAACCCAGTTATTAATGTCATTGAAGTTTTCTGTGTATGAAAAATTGGGTTGGCTACCCATATTAATGGGAATTTGTGCATTAGCAGATTGGTAGGAACACAAAAGACCAATTACTAAAAAGTAAATTTTATTCATGGGGGAAATAAGATTATGTGCAACACAAAATTGCGGAAACAATTTTGCAGTAACTAAAAAATAAAAAAAGCCACACAATTTGTGTGGCTTTCAATGATTTGTTGGTCTACCTGGATTCGAACCAAGACATACTGAACCAAAATCAGTTGTACTACCCTTATACTATAGACCAATCCTTTTATTGGGTTGCAAAAATAGCAGGTGCAAAGTTTCTATCCAAAAAAATTAAATAAAAAGTATTGTTTTGAAATGAGGTAAAAAATTAAATCATATGAGATAGTTGATTTTTTTTGATCATAACTTAAAAAAATGATTGAGTGAATTAAACGAATGTTTGTTAAATTGCGTCCTACATTTATCTAAAACCCCTGCATGAAAAAGTTGTTGTTTTTACTTATTTTAAACTTTTGTATTTCTGAATCCTTTGCACAAGATTTTTCTAATAAAGGAAAAGATTTCTGGTTGGGCTATGGATATCATGTTAATATGGGTGGTGGGGTAGCCGCCAATCAATTGAATTTACAAGATTTGGTTTTGTATTTAACTTCTGACATGAATGCAACAGTAACAGTGAGTATACCGTCAGTAGGTTATTCTCAAGTGTATACTGTAACAGCAAACCAGGTAACGACAACACTTCCATTACCAAAATCAGGTGCTCAGGACTGCCGTGTAAAAGATACTGGTTACTTTAATACCGGTATCCATGTTACCAGTACTTCGCCTATTGTAGCCTATGCGCATCTGTATAACCAAAGTGTTTCGGGAGCATCCTTGTTGTTTCCTACAAACACTTTAGGTCAATCATATTATTCAATTGCTTTTACACAAAACTCAAATGCTTCCGAGTCGAATAATTTCTTTTTTGTGGTAGCTACAGAAGACAGTACTACCGTAGAAATCACACCATCTGCTGCCAATAAAAATGGAAAGCCTGTTGGCGTCCCATTTAATGTTCAATTAAATAAAGGACAGATTTACAGTGTTTTTGGAACCACTACCGGTAATACAGGTACAGACCTCACAGGTTCTAGAATTCGCTCTGTTAATATTGGAGCTGGTGCATGCAAAAGAATAGCCGTTTTTTCCGGTTCAGGTAAAATGAGTATTGGCGTTTCTACGCCCGGAGGAACCGGAACAGCAAGTGGGAGTGCTGATAATTTGTTTGCGCAGGCTTTACCCGCCAATGCTTGGGGTAGAAAATACCTGACTAGTCCAACAGGTTCTCAGCCCAACAATTTTTTCAGAATTTGTGTCTCAGACCCTACAACTGTTGTTAAATTAAACGGAACAATTATTCCCTCAACAAGTTTAATCAATGGTTTTTATTATCAATTTAGAAATACGAGTGCATCTAATACAACTAGTGCTTCAGGTCCTAATTTAATTGAAGCAGACAAGGCCATATTAGTTGCACAATATTGCACTACCCAAGGCTTGGAAGGAAATCCAGGCACCAATAATACTTCCTCAATGCCCGGTGGAGATCCCGAAATGATTTATTTGAGTCCGGTAGAACAAACTATCAATAATATCACTTTGTTTTCAGCGAAGAGTAATAATATATTACAGAGTTACATCAATGTAATTATAAAGAACGGTGGCGTATCTTCTTTTAAATTAGATGGAGCATCCATGGTGTCCAGTTTTGTCCCACATCCAAGAGAAACAAATTATTCTTATGCTACATTTTCTGTTTCTTCTAATGTTTCTCATAGTCTCTATTCCGATACAGGTTTTAATGCGATAGCTTATGGCTTTGGAAGTGCAGAGAGTTATGGTTACAATGCTGGTACCAATGTGATTGATTTATACCAATATGTAACGCTTCAAAACCAATATGCTTCGGTTAATTTTCCATTAACCTGTAAGGGAACGCCATTTTCGTTCTCCATCACATTGCCCTATCAACCGGTAAAAATAAAGTGGGATTTTAATCAAAACCCAAATTTAGCACCGAGAGATTCGGTTGTAATTTTACCTCCAGCAGGACAAACTTTTGTTCAGGCCGACAGCAGTTTTGTGAAAGACGGAAAAACGCTCTATGTTTATAAACTTACTCAATCTTATGTTTTCAATACCTCAGGCACTTATCCCATAAGAGTATTTGTCAATAATCCAACTACTGATGGGTGCAGCGGTGAGCAGGAAATTAATTACGACATCCAAGTTTTTGATAAGCCTGTATCTGATTTTACATTCACGCACAATGGTTGTTTATCGGATAGTTTACGATTCTTTGACGCAACCAATGTTATGGGCAGACCTACTGTAAAATGGAAATGGGAGTTTGGGGATGCTACAATAGACAGCGTAAAAAATCCTGTAAAAAAATATTTAACAGCAGGCACAGGAACCTATCCTGTAAAGCTGACTTCTTTTTCGGATATTGGATGTATTAGCGATACTACAAAAAACATTTCAATCAGTAGTGATCCTGTAACAAAATTTGGAATTAGTGATACAACTTGTGCCGGTAAATCTATCTTATTTACAGATAGTACAACAATTGCTGTTGGAAGTATCGTAAAGTGGTATTGGGATTTTGGAGATGGCACAAAAGATACTTTAACTTCAATGCCGTTAAATTACAACCATACTTACAATACAGCTGGAACATATACTGTAACATTAATGACTCAGAGCAATACTGGATGTAAAAGTTCTTTAGTGCCAAAAACATTTGTAGTGCGTCAAAATCCTGTTCCAAATTTTAGCTTACCAATTGTTTGTTTGCCAACAGGAACAGCTCAATTCAATAACTTAACTACTATTGCTGATGGAACAATAGCTAATGTAACTTATGTATGGAATTTTGGAGATGGAACTCCAACAACTACAATTTCAAATCCATTACATAATTACACTTCAACCGGACCATTTACTGTAAATCTTAAGGCAATTTCTCAATACGGGTGTATTAAGGATTCTAGTATAGTATTAAGTACCATTTATCCTGCACCTCCTGCAACCATAAATGTAACTGCTGAAACATGTTTAAGAGATAGCACAAACTTTAGTGATGTGAGCACGGGAATGGGAGTGGGTAATACTATTACAAACTGGTATTGGAATAGAAATGTTTTGGGTGGTACTGCTTATGTAGATACACTTCAATCTTTCAATTACAGATATGGAAATGCAGGGACTTACACCGTTAAATTTTATTACAAAACGGATAAAGGTTGTTTAAGTGATACTGCTACTAAAATTATTGTAATTAATCCTTTGCCAACTGTATCATTTATTAACTCAAATCCTCTGTGTGAAAAAAACAGTGCTGCTTTTACAACACAATCGGTTCCTAATGTTGGAAATATTGTTCGTTGGTATTGGGATATGGGAAATACTATTGTACATAATTTTACCAACGCAAATGTCTTTAATCAAACTTATTCAAGTTGGGGTAATTATACTGTAAAACACATCGTAGAAACGGATAAAGGTTGTAAGAGTGATACACTTAGTAAAACTGTTTACATTAATCCATTGCCACAAGTTGGCTTTACTATTCCTGAAGTTTGTTTGGCTGATGCTGCTGCAGTTTTTACAGATACTTCCAAAATTGCAGATGGTACTCAATCATTATTTGTGTATAATTGGAATTTCAACCTAACGGGAGTAATACCGGGACCTACTCCAGCAACATCAACTTTAAAAAACGGGACTACTAAATACAATAAATCAGATAATTATCAGGTAAGGCTAAAAGTTACATCTGGTGCGGGTTGTACAGATTCTTTGACAACAGCATTTACCGTAAATGGTTCTATACCAAAATCTGATTTTGACATACTCAACCCAACAGGCTTATGTAGTAATACACCTGTCAAAATTCAAAATATTAGCACTGTTGATTTTGGTTGGTTAACTAAAGTAGAAATCTATTGGGATTACCTGAATAACCCTACTCAAAAAGTTGTTGATGATACTCCTAATGTTGCTGAAATTTACAATCATCTTTATACTGATTTTCAACAACCCGCCACAAAAACATACACCATAAAATTTGTGGCATATTCGGGTGGAACTTGTGCTGATGTTAAAATTAAAACCATCACTGTTAATGCAAGTCCTAAAACACAATTCCTAACTTTACCGGGTATTTGTTTCGAGGCAAGTCCAAGACAAATAACACAGGCAAGTGAATTGGGAGGAGTGGCTGGTGCCTCTCCGGCATTTGCATACTATGGTACTGGTGTCAATAATTCAGGTTTGTTTAATCCTTCAATATCTGGTGTAGGAACATTCCCAATCAAGTACGTATATTCTTCAAATAAAGGTTGTCAGGATAGTACAACAAGAAACATAACAGTATGGCCATCTCCATCAGCAAACTTTGGTTTCAGTTCGCCAACCTGTGAAAAAAATCCGATTACAATTACTGATTCTAGTCTGGCTAATTTCAGTAATATTGTTACTTGGCAATATGATTTTGGTGATGCCACTACTTTGGTAAGAAACAATGCCAATCCATTTACAAAAACATATACTTCTGGAACACTAACCAACTATAATATATCTCTGAAAGTTATAACTGATAGTGGCTGTGTAAGTCCAATAAAAGTAATACCAATAAAAGTAAATTATTTACCGGTTGTTAATTTTTCATTACCGGATATTTGTTTACCTGATGGTAGAGGTACGTTTAATGATTTATCTACAATAACAGATAATTCACAAGCACTATTCAGCAGGCTTTGGAATTTTGGTGACCCTAATGATTTAACACCATCAACATTGCCAAATCCTGTACATCAGTATTCTGCATTAGCACCGACCGGAGGTTATCCAGTGAAACTAATTGTAACTAGCAAAGATGGGTGTGTTGATTCGTTGACTAAAATGTTTGATAAAGTATATCCTCAACCTAAAGCAGACTTTAGTGTGTTGCCTTCTAATAATGAAATTTGTATAGGTGATACGTTGTTTTTTACAGATAAAAGTGATGGCAAAACAAGTGCTGTAAATCAATGGAATTGGTCATTTGGAGATAACACTTCCTCAACTTTACAAAATCCTTTCAGAAAATATACAGATACAGGTAACTTCACAGTAAAATTGTTCATCTATAATTCACAAGGTTGTGTAAGTGATACTTTGCCAAAAATAATGACAGTTCATCCATACCCTAAATTAGATTTAGGTCCGGATTTATTTGTGCTGGAAGGAGGAAGTGTTTTAATAACTCCTAAAAGTTATTATGCAACTAACCCAAGTTTTCTTTGGACTCCCAATACTTATCTAAATTCAGATACACTTGCAGTTCCAAGATCAACTCCACTAAAAGATATTACCTACGTGGCTCAGCTCACAGGTATTGGTGGCTGTAGTGTAACCGATTCAGTGTTTATTAAAGTTTTATTGGCGCCTACTATTCCAAATGTGTTTTCTCCAAATGGTGATGGAATCCATGATTTTTGGGAAATTCAATATTTAGAAAGTTATCCCGGAGCAATAATCGAGGTTTTTGATAGAGGAGGCAGATTGCTTTATTCAACTATAAATTACTCGAAACCTTGGGACGGGAAATTCAATGGAAATCCTTTACCTGTTGGTACTTATTACTATATTATTAATCCTAAAAATGGTAGAAATGTAATTAGTGGTTCAGTAACAATTATTAAATAACATTAATCAACAAAAGAAAATGCTTCATAGGTTCTAATTTCTATGATTTTATCTAATCTTTCCTTTATTTTTGAGAAGTATGAAAAACAAAATATTTTTAGTTGGCTTTTTTGTTGTTGCATCATTTACTGTTGTAGCCCAACAAAGACCATATTATACGCAGTATATATTAAATAATTTTATAGTAAACCCTGCTGTTGCCGGAATAGAAAATTATACTGATGTTAAATTAAGTCATCGTGCTCAGTGGGTTGGATTAGAAGGGGCCCCCGTTACTACTTATTTTACCATGCATGCACCAACCAGAAAGTCAAGTGATGATAGAATCAATCCAACAAGTTTTCATGCAATAGGAGAAAATCCAAGAGGAAGATCTTATGTACAGGAATACACCGCACCTGAAAATCATGGAGGTTTTGGTGTAACAATCATGAATGATGTTACAGGTCCTTTAAGTACATCAATTGCAACCGGCACATACGCTTACCATATTGGAATTGGTCCTAAAACAGCACTCAGTGCAGGTATTAGCGCAGGAATTAGCAATACAAGATTGGATGCAGCAAAATTACAATTTGCAGGAGGCACACAAGATCCGGCTGTTGCAAGTAGCACCTACTTGAATAATATTCGTCCTGATATAAGCGCAGGTTTATGGTTGTATAGCAGTGATTATTTTGTAGGATTAGCAGCTCAACAAATTGTTCCTCAAAAAATTACTTATAATAATAACTATGTTGCTTTAGAAACAGGAAAGCTAGTGCCACATATTTTTTTAAGTGCCGGCTACAAATTTTTTGTTAGTGAAGATATTTCTTTTTTACCTTCTGCCATGTTACGTTACGTAAGCCCATTACCATTGGGAATTGATTTCAATGCAAAATTTCAATATCAGGATATTATTTGGGCAGGAGCTTCATACAGATACCAAGATGGGGTTGCTGCTATGTTAGGAGTTAATATCAGTAATACTTTAAACGTTGGTTATTCATACGACTTTACAACTTCTCGCTTAAATACAGTAAGTAGGGGAACACATGAATTTGTTATTGGCTTTTTGCTTAATAACAGATATGGAGATTGGTGTCCTAGAAATACTTTCTAATAATCAGATTTTTGTTCCAAATATTTTATTGCAAATTTTTCTTGCGTTTAATTTCAATTTGTAAATTTTTGTAAGCAAGTAATGTTGCAATGAATGTTAGTGTTGCACCCAACGCCATAGGAGCCGCCGGAAAATATAATGGGGCTGTAACTGAAGTGAAATAAGCAAAAATATTTGTCATAATTAATGGTCCAATAATAGAACTTGCACTCATCAAACTTGTTAATGCTCCTTGTAATTCTCCCTGCTCATTTTTAGGAACATGATTGGAAATTATTCCTTGTAATGCAGGTCCTGCTAATCCACCTAAAGTATATACTCCGGTAAACGCAAACATCATCCATGTTTTAGAAGCCAATGCAAATAAAATAAATCCGAGTGTATAAAATCCCAAGCCAATATATACACTTTTTTCTTGCCCAAATTTTGGTATAGCTACCCTCACTATAGCTCCTTGTACTATTGCTACAGCCAAACCTACAATGGCTAAAGAAATGCCAATCATTGCTTCATCCCATTTAAATTTTTCCATGGTATAATAACCCCATGTAGTTTGCACTGCATGAGCAGCGATATATAACAATCCAATAGATGCTACTAAGCCAAGTATTACAGGAAACTTTTGTAACATCTTTAATGAGCCAATTGGATTTGCTTTTCTCCAATCAAATGGTCTTCTGTTTTCTTTACTTAAAGATTCCGGTAAAATAAAATAACCATACAAACAATTGCATAATGCTAATCCAGCTGCAGCATAAAATGGAACGCTCAAACCAATTTTTCCAAGGAAACCTCCTAATGCAGGCCCAATAATAAATCCAACACCAAATGCAACACCAATCATCCCAAAATTTTGTGCCTTTTTCTCTGGAGTGCTTACATCTGCAATGTATGCAGAAGCAGTGGAGAAGCTAGCTCCGGTGATTCCAGCAACAATTCTTCCAACAAATAACCATTCAATACTTGGCGCAAATCCGGTTAATAAATAATCCAAACCAAATCCAAATAAAGAGAATAATAAAATTGGTCTTCTGCCGAATCTGTCGCTTAAATTCCCCAATATTGGGGCACATAAAAATTGCATGATTGCATAAGCAAATAATAAATACCCACCATAAATTGATGCCTGACCAATCGTACAATTTTCTAGTTGTGCTATTAATCTTGGCATTACTGGAATGATTAATCCAAAACCAATAATATCAACCAATAATGTGATAAATATGAAACCTAATGCAGCTTGTCTTTTATCTTTAGCCATATCGCAAAGAAAATTGTTTTTTATTTTTGAACTGATTTGCCTTTATCTAAATTTTTTATGAAATTACTTACCTCGATTTTTTTACAATCATTACCGTTTCTGTATTTGCATAACAAAAATCAAATTATTTGTTAGTTGGAACATACACACACAAGAGGAAATGGTGATGGGATTCGGTATATAAATTTAATCTAAATGATGGAACTTTAAAATTCATCAGCAAAGTGGTTTCTAGAAATCCTGATAACCTCGTTTTGTTTAAAAGAAATATCAATTCAGGATTAATTCAACCAACGTGTGTTGAAATAAAGGTGGCCTGTCCGGTATGTTTGAAAATGATTGAAAAAGAATAAAATCAAACTTGTTAAACCAACTCCATTTTTAATTTTTCACGAATTAAAAATGCTCCTTCCGGTATTTCAATATTTGCAAGAAACGCTTCCTCAAGCATGTTGGCGTATGTTTCAAAATATACAACAACATCTTCACGCACATTTCTTTTAAGCCATCTGAAACCATTTGGCAAATTTTGTAAAACAGTTTTGTCATCCAAATATTCTAAATGATGAATATCAGTGGGGGTTAAGCCAATCTCTTGTAATTTTTTTAGTAACAAACTTACCGGAGCATTTGTTACACCACAATATTCCTCGGCAAGTTCAGTCCATTCACCAATTCCGGTATGGGCGTATTGTAATATTTCTTCTTTTGATAAATCAGTAACCACTTGCAACAGGTTGCCGCAATTGCATCCACCATGATTCCCCCATGCATAAAAAGCACCATTGCGAAGTCTGTTTGCTGTTTCTTTTAATGCGGTAATTAATTCAAATGAAGGTTGTGCCATAATTAATAGAATTTAATAAAATTAACAACAAGATAAGAACAGATTGGTTGAAGCAAGGTACAAATTTTTAAAAAACTTTGTAATTGCATATTTTATGTTGAGTCTTAATAAATGATTACTTAAAACTTACAACTTATTACTTACAACCTACAACTTACCACTCCTAAACATTAAACCTAAAATGCATCACATCTCCATCTTGTACCAAATATTCTTTGCCTTCAATACGAAGTCTGCCATTGTCTCTGCAAGCAGCTTCGCTACCATATTTTATAAAGTCTACAAAAGCAATTACTTCTGCTTTAATAAATCCTTTTTCAAAATCAGTATGTATTACACTTGCGGCTTGCGGTGCTTTCCAACCTTTGTGAATAGTCCAGGCTCTTACTTCTTGTACCCCTGCTGTAAAGTAGGTATCAAGATTCAACAATCTGTATGCCGTTTGAATTAATCGGTTCAAAGCAGGTTCTTTCATGTTGTATTCTTCCATAAACATTTGCTTGTCTTCTTCGGATTCCATTTCAGCAATTTGTGCTTCTATATTATTACACATAACAATCACTTCAGCACCTTCGCCTTGTACACCAGTTTTCAATGCTTCCGAAAATTTATTACCGGTATGCATACTTGCTTCATCAACATTGGCAACATACAAAACACTTTTTTGAGTCAATAAAAATAAATCCGCAACAGCCAATTGCTCTTCTTTGCTCAAACCTAGGCTGCGTATGTTTTCTCCGTTATCCAAATGGTTTTTGCATCGCACTAGTATTTCCAGTTCCACTTTGGCTTTAGGATCGGTCTTTGCCATTTTTTCGGTACGCTGTAATTTTCTTTCCACACTTTCCAAATCTTTCAACTGCAATTCAGTATCAATGATTGCTTTGTCACCCATCGGATTGATTGCACCTTCATCACGTAAAACATTTTCATCTTCAAAACATCTGATTACATGTATAATTGCGTCTACTTCTCTGATGTTGGCCAAAAATTTATTACCCAAACCTTCGCCTTTGCTTGCACCTTTTACCAAACCGGCAATATCTACAATCTCCAATTGTGTGGGCACGATCCTTTGCGGGTTTACCAAAGCAGACAATTGCTGCAACCTTTCATCAGGCACGTCAACCAGGCCTGTATTGGGTTCTATAGTACAAAAACGATAGTTACTTGCCTGTGCTTTTGCACTGATACTTACTGCATTAAACAAAGTACTTTTACCAACATTTGGTAATCCTACAATTCCGGCTTTTAAAGACATATTTCAATAGTATTTTTACAATACAAAAATGTATAATTGTAAAACGCAATTTTGGTTACCGGCAGTTAAAACTCCGATTGGGCTGTTGTTGCGTCGCACACTTGTACATTTTGTACGTTATGGAACAATTTATTTGCGTGCAAATGTAACATTGTAAAAGAAATTGGGCGTCGGAATTTGGAATTTGTTATTTTGTATTTTTAAAATCACTTTATGGCATTAAGTAGAATATGGTCTGCATTTATTTTAATTGCAATATTAGTTGCAACTTCCAAGTTATTTTTTGCCGATGGCAACACCGGTATTTATTCCAAAATGGTGGTAGGCAAACAAGGTGATACTTCTAATACAAAGATCATTGACAGTATATCATTGCCCAAAGAGGCAATATTAGCTTTAGCTGCAAATGGAACGTATAAAAATGGCGAAATTAAATTTACCAAAACTACTGATGGTAAATACATGTCTTATAAAGAACAAATTGCTGATGGAATTATTACAACTTGTAAAAATGCTGTAGAAATTTGTTTGGGATTAATTGGCATTATGGGATTGTTTATGGGCTTAATGAGCATTGCCGAAAAAGCCGGAGGCATTCGTTTTCTTGCAAAATTGGTCGGTCCGTTCTTTTCAAAACTATTCCCGGAGTTGCCAAAGAATCATCCGGCAATGGGACATATGATAATGAATTTTTCTGCCAATTTATTAAACCTTGATAATGCAGCTACGCCCTTTGGCATCAAAGCAATGGAAAGTTTACAGGAAATTAATCCCGATAAAACCAAAGCTTCCAATGCACAAATAATGTTCTTGTGTTTGCATGCGTCTGGTTTAACACTTGTTCCGGTTACCATTATTGCTGCAAGAGCTTCTGTAAAAGCCGGTAGTCCAACTGATATTTTTATACCATGTATGATTGCAACTTTTGCAGCCACAATTGCTGCAATGTGTATTGTTGCAGTTCGCCAAAAAATTAATTTATTGCAACCCGTAATATTGGCTTGGGTAGGAGGGGCTTCTGCATTAATTGGAATGCTCGTTTGGTATTTAACAGGGTTATCAAGTACTGCAATGCAGACCTTTTCAGGCTTGTTAAGTAACGGACTTATCTTATTGATTATCATAATGATAGTATTAGGTGCTTTGTATAAAAAAATAGATATTTTTGATGCTTTTGTACAAGGTGCCAAAAGTGGATTTGAAACAAGTATTAAAATTATTCCTTACGTTGTAGGAATACTTGTAGCAATCAGTATGTTGCGTACAAGCGGAAGTTTTGAAGTGCTGTTGCAAGGCTTGCGTTATACTTTTGGAGCCATTGGTTTTGATACCCGTTTTGTAGATGGTATCCCAACTGCATTGATGAAACCATTGAGTGGCAGCGGTGCAAGAGGAATGATGTTTGATACCATGCGTACCTATGGTGCGGATTCTTTTGCCGGAAGATTGGCTTGTGTTTTACAAGGCAGCAGCGATACTACTTTTTATGTGGTAGCAGTTTATTTTGGTGCAGTGGGTATAAAAAATACGCGTTATTCCATTGGTACAATGTTACTTGCAGATTTAATAGGGATTATCACTTCTGTAGCCCTTTGTTATTTATTTTTTGGTTAGAAAAAATTCTGATGAAATTAAATTCTTAGAATCATTTTTTGGGTTTGTTGCAGTTATCAACAATTCACTTAAAATAACTTAGTTATTCTTTCTAATCCAATGCAAATTTTTTGTTACTATCTCCTATATTTGCCACTCAAAATTTTTTACAAGTGGCAACAAAATATACTAAAGAAACTTATCTGTATTGGTATGAAATGATGCAACTGATTCGTCAGTTTGAATTGAAGTCGGAAGAGATGTATAAAATGGCCGGTAAAATACGTGGTTTTTTTCATGCTTATATTGGTCAGGAAGCAATTGCCGCTGGTTGTATGACAGCTACAAAACCGGAAGATATTTTCATTACTGCGTATAGAGATCATGGACTTGCGCTTGCAAAAGGAACTACACCCAATGCTTGTATGGCTGAACTGTATGGCAAGGCAACAGGTTGTGCTAAAGGAAAGGGCGGTAGCATGCATTTCTTCGATGTAAAAAATCGTTTTTTTGGAGGACACGGAATTGTTGGAGCACAAATTGGTACTGGTGCAGGACTTGCATTTGCAGAACAATACAGAGGTACAGATAATGTAGTATTATCTTTTTTTGGTGATGGTGCAGCAAGACAAGGAATGTTGCATGAAGCATTCAACATGGCAATGCTTTGGAAATTACCCGTAATCTTTATTTGTGAAAATAACCATTACGCAATGGGTACTTCCGTAGAAAGAACAAGTAATGTTGTTGATATTTATAAATTAGCTGACGGATATGATATGCCTGCCGATCAAATTGATGGCATGTCACCTGAAGCTGTGCATGAAGGCATTGCAAGAGCTGTAAAGCGTGCAAGAGAAGCAGGGGGCCCTACATTATTAGAAATAAAAACTTACAGATATAAAGGGCACTCAGTAAGTGATCCTCAAAAATATCGTAGTAAAGAAGAGGTAGATGAATACAAATCTAAAGACCCTATCACACAAGTTGCAAATACTATATTAGAAAATAATTTTGCTACACAAGAAGATTTGCAAGCAATTGATTCAAGAATCTCAAAAGTGGTGGATGATAGTGTAACATTCGCAGAAGAGAGCCCTTGGCCCGATGATAGTGAAGTATTGAAAGATGTATATTTAGATCAAAACTATCCTTTTATAGTTGATTAATAACGTTTGAATTTAATTTAAAACCATAGAAAATGAGCGAACAAAAAGTAGATAAAGATTTGATGCTGGAAGCACAAAGTATTTGGA
>CANGTN010000030.1 GCA_947456805.1 Chitinophagaceae bacterium
CGGTTGTAGACCCTTATTTTAAAGCAACTGTAAAAGTTTTAGAAGATGATGAAAAGCCTGTTACCGAAAATTTTGAAGCATTGATTGCATCAATCAAAGATTTGGCAACACAAATTATTCAGTTGTCTCCCAATTTACCATCTGAAGCTGCTATCATTTTAAAGAACATAGAAAATCCAAGTTTCTTAATCAATTTTGTAAGCAGCAATCAAAATACAGAACTTACCGAAAAGCAATCTCTGCTTGCAACAAATGATGTTACTACAAGAGCAGAAAAGTTAATTCAATTATTACAAAGAGAATTACAGTTTGCCGAATTGAAAGATAAAGTAACCAACAAAACAAGAACAGAAATTGATAAGCAACAGCGAGAATACTTTTTACAACAACAACTAAAAAGTATTAAAGATGAATTAGGCGGAGATAATAATGAAAGAGAAATTGCTGAAATGAAGAAAAAAGCCGAGGCTAAAAAATGGCCGGAAGCTGCTAAAACATTATTCAACAACAGCATTGCTAAGTTAGAAAGAATGCATCCCACAACGCCTGATTACAGTGTTGTTTATAATCACTGTGATTTAATGTTGGATTTACCATGGAATGAGTACACTGCTGATAATTTCGATTTGAAAAATGCTAAGAAGGTATTGGATGCTGATCATTATGGCATGTCAAAAATAAAAAATCGTATTTTAGAATACATTGCTGTATTGAAGTTGAAAGGTGATATGAAGAGCCCTATTCTTTGTTTTATAGGACCTCCAGGGATTGGTAAAACAAGTTTAGGCAAAAGTATTGCACATGCAGTTGGCAGAAAATATGTACGTGTCAGTCTTGGTGGATTGCATGATGAAAGTGAAATACGTGGTCATCGTAAAACCTATATTGGCGCTATGCCAGGAAGAATTTTACAAAATATCAGAAAAGTAAAATCGAGCAATCCTGTAATGATTTTAGATGAAATTGATAAGGTTGGTAGTGATCATCGTGGAGATCCATCTTCTGCATTGCTTGAAGTATTAGACCCCGAACAAAACAATAGTTTTTATGATAATTACTTAGAGTCTGAATATGATTTGAGTAAAGTATTGTTTATTGCAACAGCTAATAACATTCAGAATATTCAACCCGCCCTAAGAGATCGATTAGAAATTATTGATTTAAGCGGTTATGCTGTTGAAGAAAAAATTGAAATTGCAAAAAGGCATTTATTGCCCAAACAACAGGAAGCACATGGTTTGAAAAAAGTTAATTTAAAAATTGCTGATAAAGTTCTTGAAAAAGTAATTGAAAGCCATACAAGAGAAAGTGGTGTAAGAGAATTGGATAGACAATTGGCAAGTATCATGCGTTATGAAGCAAAAGAATATGCGATCAAAGGAAAAATTAAACCAACAATTACTGGTGCAGACATAGATAAAATTTTAGGTCAACCAAGATATAGCAATGATATTTATAAAGCTATCAATATGGCGGGTGTTGCTGTGGGTCTTGCCTGGACTTATGTTGGCGGTGATATTTTATTTATTGAAACTGCATTGAGCGATGGTAAAGGAGAATTAAAGCTAACTGGTAACTTAGGAAATGTAATGAAGGAAAGTGCTACAACAGCTTTAACTTTTCTGCAAGCAAATGCAAAGAAATATAATATTGATCCTGAGATATTTCATAAAAAAAATATTCATGTGCATGTGCCGGAAGGCGCTACACCAAAGGATGGGCCAAGTGCAGGTATAACAATGCTTGCCTCTTTAACTTCTGCTTTTTTAGGTAAAAAAGTAAAACCATTTTTAGCCATGACAGGAGAAATTACTTTGCGTGGACAAGTATTGCCGGTTGGTGGTATCAAAGAAAAAGTACTTGCAGCAAAAAGAGCCGGACTAAAGGAAATAATTATGTGTTGGCAAAATGAAAAAGATGTAAAAGAGATTGACAGTAATTTTATAAAAGGCATACAATTTCATTATGTAAAAAATATGCAACAAGTTTTGGATATAGCCATTGTTGCATAGTATAATTTATCATTCAATTTTTTAAATCTCCAGTGCTTGGAGATTTTTTTTTAATCCCAAAAAAACTTAATTTCATCACTTTGAAATGAGCAGGAAAAATAAGTTGAATGATAAAAATTATAAAAAGGTTGTTATTGATTGTTGTAGTCTCGATACATTTTAAAAATGTAAAAGCACAAAATTATTTTTTAAACAATGGCTTTGTAAATAATGGAACAGTGAGTACCTGTAGTGGATTTTTTTATGATTCGAACATCTCAGGTAATTATACACCATCAGAAAAATATACAGTTACTTTTTGTTCAGGTAATGTAGGTAAAGTAATTCAAATGAACTTTACTGAGTTGTCAATTGGACCTGGAGATACCTTATTTATTTTTGACGGGAATAGCTCATTCTGTGGAGTCCTAGATACCATTACTAGTAGTTTTCAACTCAATTCTCAATATGCAGTTACTGTTTCAGACACAAGCAACAGCGGTTGTTTAACTTTTAAATTTAAGTCTGATGCAACTACACAAGCATCCGGATGGAAAGCAACAATCAAATGCGGTTATAAATGCAGTCAAAAAATTCAAGGTGCTATAAGTACATTTCCTGCAAGAGATGCAAATGGTTATACCAATATTTGTTTAAATCCAACCGGACTTGTTGATTTTAGTATTCTTCCGCAATATCCGGATAATAATTTAATCTACCATCAATCAAATTCAACATCTACGTTTCACTGGTATTTTGGAGATGGAAAAGATACCTCTGGGATTAATTTATTATCGGTAGATCATATCTACTCTAATTCGGGGGGATACAAAGCAAAGGTTATTGTAACAGACTCTAATGGATGTAACAATACGTATCCAATTGATGTTAAAATAAGAACCAGCATCTTACCGATTTTTAAAATTAATGCCCCTAATAGTTTATGTTTGGGTGATACTCTAAAAATAACTCCGTCTTCAAACAGCGGTTCAACGAATGGCGGATCTGTAATAACGCAACAAGGATTGTTTTTGCAATTACCTGTTTCAAGTGATTCACTTTTTTTGCCAGATGGAACAGGAGTTACTTATACTTCTAATTTGTTTATTGATCAATTTGCCCCTGGACAAACACTTACCAATATTAATTTATTGAAGGGGATTGTAATTAACATAGAACATTCTTATTTAGGTGATATCGAAATCGCTGTTACTGCCCCAAATGGTGCAAAAGTATATTTGAAAAGTGGCTATGGTAGCCCGGATTGTTATTTAGGAGAGCCCGTTGATGGAGATTTGGTAACACAGGGTACTGATAATCCATTGCTAAATAATATTAAAGGGAAAGGGTATGAATATCGCTTTAATACAAACCCAAATTTTGGTACGATGTTACAAGAATCCAACAACTACACATATTCTTATATTGATAATGCAGGACAAAATATTTCCGGACAAAATTATTTGCCAGCAGGTTCTTATGCATCTGCCCAAAGTTTGAACGCTTTGATAGGAACAACTTTGAACGGAAACTGGAAATTAGAAATTAAAGATTGGCAGGCCGTAGATAATGGTTTTTTATTTGATTGGAAAATTGAAATGGACCCATCATTATATTCCAATGTTGAGTCTTACACTGTACCAATTGTCTCTCAAAACTGGATACTTCCAAATCAAAATATTCTTGCTGTGAACGGAACTGTAGCAACAATATCTTCCAATTCTGTTGGTGCATCAACCTATAAATTTAAAGTTGTAGATTCATTTGGATGTTCAATGGATACAACAGTAAATATAGATATTATCGCATCTCCAATTAAACCAAAATTGGGAAATGATACAGCATTTTGTAATGGACAAACAAGTTTAAATCTTAGTGTTTCAAATATTGATAATACTGTTCAATATTTATGGAACACAGGTGCAACAGGAACTCCAATAACTGTTACTACTCCAAATACTTACATGGTAAAAGCTACCAATAGTTTGGGTTGCAGTGCAAAAGATACCATTGTTGTAAACCCACCCGAAACAATTAGTGTTCAATTAGGAATTGATACATTTTTTTGTGCAAGCAAAAGAAATTTATTGAAGCCTGTAACATCTCCAAATGTAATACGTTACCTATGGAATACTGCAGCTACTACCGATACCTTAAGAGTTACAACTGCAGGTAATTATTATGTTAATGGGTTTTCCGCATTTGGTTGTTCTGTTAGTGATAGTATCAGTTTAACTGATAATCCAATTAATAATTATGTCTTTCCCAACGATACCATCATTTGTGAAAAAAGTAGCTATCTGGTTAATTTAAATTTACCTACAAATTCAACTGTTATTTGGAATGATGGAAATACAAACCCTATTCGTTTTGTCAATGGAATCAATAGTTACAACATCATTGCCAATAATATTGGTTGTTTAAAACAAGGAATTTTAAAAGTTGATAACAAACCATTACCTATTATTAATTTAGGAGTGGATGATTCGGTTTGTTTAAACCGAACAAAGTTGTTATTTGTAAAATATCCAGGTGCAAATTATTTGTGGAATGACAACTCAACCGACAGTACTTTTTTGGTAAAAAAAGCTGGAACAATTTGGGCAGAAGCAACTTTCAATGGATGTGTTTTTAGAGACAGCATTAATATTATTTATATTAATTGTGCATGCGAAACTATTGTTCCTAATGCATTTTCTCCCAATGGTGATGGCATTCATGATTTGTTTAAACCAGAAATGAAATGCGTTCCTGTTAATTATCATTTAAGCATTTTCAATAGGTATGGTCAACAAGTATTTTCAACTAATAATTATTTACAAAGTTGGGATGGCAAACTCAATGGAGGTCCTTTGCCTGTCGGAACTTATTACTATATTATTACTTACACCAATGATGGATTGAAAATTCCCGAACAATTCTCCGGCAGTATTACAATACTTCGATAATGCTTAGTTTTACAACACATGCGTGTTTTAATTTTGATATTGATCATTGGTAATTACTTGAATGCATCTTCACAATCACTAGGTGGAAATGCGGTCTTTAATTTCTTACAACAATCCAATACGCCTCAGCTTTCAGCATTAGGAGGTTACAATATTTCTACCATTACCAATGATGTTGGAATGACATTCAATAATCCTGCATTGTTGCGTAAAGAAATGCATCACCAACTAAGTGCTTCCTTCAATAATTTTTTGGCAGGTATAAAAAACTACAGTTTAAGCACTGCATTTTATTTACCCAAACATTCAGCTACTGCAGCACTGGGAATTAATTATTTTAACTACGGCCCTATAACACAAACAGATGCTTCCGGCAATGTTATTGGCAGTTTTATTCCCAATGATTATGTAGTTCAATTTTCTTTCAGCAAACAACACAAAGAACATTGGTGGCTTGGTTCTACCTTTAAGTTTATTAACAGTTCCTACGGTAATTATAAAAGCAATGCAATAGCATTAGATCTTGCATTGAATTATGTAGATAGCACTAAATTTTTTCAAGCTGCATTCGTAGTAAAAAATATGGGTTCGCAATTAAAAAAATATTCATCCCAAAGTAATAAAGAAGAACTTCCGTTTGATGTACAAATAGGCATCACCAAAAGATTACCAAAGGCGCCGTTACAATTTTCTTTAACGGCACATCATTTGCACACTGCTGATATTTTTTATAATGATACATTGTACAATCAACAAGAAGGGGATGACAGTTACAAACAAAAAAATTATGCAGCCGAAAAAATTTTATCACACTTAGTTTTGTCTGCTGAAATTTTATTTTCTAAACAATTTCAATTTACAATGGGATATAATTTTTTAAGAAGACATGATTTGAATGTATATAATTCTTCCAATGGATTGAATGGAATAAATGTCGGGCTTAGTATTAAAATGAAACAGTTTCAATTCAATTATGCAACAGGATTTTACCAAAGAAATATGTATAATCAAATTGCCTTAAACTTCAACTGGATTAATCAGAAAAAATAATGATTGTAATTAGTTGTTGATTATTCTACTTCAAATTGTACATCACTATCATCTAATAATTCTCTTTCAATTTCTTCCATCTGCACCACATCCCAAGCTTCACTTTCTGTAGGCGTAACATTTAAAAACTCAAGCAATTCCAATTCATCAAAAGTGGCTTCTACATTGGGTTGCATTTCACAAATAACAAAACTGGCATTGGCTTCATAAAATGTTTGTTGAAGTTTAGTAATTGCATTTGCAGCTTCTTCATCTACAATTTTTACATCCTTAATTTGTAAAATAATATTTTTAACATTTTGAGTTAAATAGGGTAAACAAACTTCTGTTAAAATATCAGTCAGTTTGGCATAAATATTGGCTTCATTTACAGTTATAGTCGTAAATTTCTCTTTGGTACTAACTTTGAATTTCATAGTATGTGTTCATTAACATTGTGTGTATAAAAGGTAGCTTAGTTCACTCAAAAATATTCATTATCATTGTATAAATCCTATCAATTATGGATAATAATTTTTCAGCACAAGTAAAAGAGATCATTTCCTTCAGCAGAGAAGAAGCTTTAAGACTAGGAAATGATTTTATAGGCACCGAACATTTATTGTTGGGCTTAATCAGAGATGGAGAAAATATAGCAATCAAAGTTCTTAAACAATTGAACGTTGATTTGTATGAACTCCGAAAAGAAATAGAGCTTGCCGTAAAAGACAAGACAGGAAAAAATATTGCTAATATTAATAGCCTGCCTCTTACCAAACAAGCCGAAAAGGTAATAAGAGTAACTGTTCTGGAAGCAAAGGCTTTGAAAAGTCCCTTGGTTGAAACTGAACATTTACTGTTGAGTATCTTAAAAAACAAAGAAAACATAGCAACTCAAATTTTAAATCAATTTGATGTTGACTATGATAATTTCAGAACAGAATTAGGCATGGTTGGTATTGCGCCAATCAACCCAAAATCTGAATTTCCTGAAAATGAAGATGATGATTTTGATGAAGAAAAACGTAGCGGTGGATTTCAGCAAAGAGGCGGTCCTGCAAAACCCGGAACTCCTACCAAAAGTAAAACGCCTGTGCTAGACAATTTTGGCAGAGATGTTACTAAACTTGCAGAAACAAATTCTTTAGATCCGATAGTAGGTAGAGAAGTTGAAATTGAAAGAGTCTCTCAAATTTTATCTCGTAGAAAAAAGAACAATCCAATTTTAATTGGTGAACCTGGTGTAGGTAAAACAGCTATTGTTGAAGGACTTGCATTAAGAATTGTACAAAGAAAAGTGAGCAGGGTTTTATTTGATAAACGAGTAATCAGTCTTGATTTAGCTGCATTGGTTGCGGGTACAAAATACCGTGGCCAATTTGAAGAAAGAATGAAAGCCATCATGAATGAGCTTGAAAAAAATCGTGATGTTATTTTATTCATTGATGAAATTCATACAATCGTTGGCGCAGGCGGTGCAAGTGGTAGTTTAGATGCCAGTAATATTTTCAAACCCGCATTGGCAAGAGGAGAGTTGCAATGTATTGGTGCAAGTACTTTGGATGAATACAGAATGCATATTGAAAAAGATGGTGCATTAGACCGACGTTTTCAAAAAGTATTGGTAGAACCTCCAAGTGTTGATGATACAATTTTAATACTCAATAATATTAAGAATAAGTATGAAGATTTTCATAATGTAACCTATGATCAGGATGCAGTTGTCGCTTGTGTAAAATTGAGTGATCGTTATATGACAGATAGGTTGTTACCAGATAAAGCAATAGATGTATTAGATGAAGTAGGTGCGAGAGTACATCTGAAAAATATCAATGTTCCTGAAGAGATAATAGAATTAGAGAGGCAAATTGATGAAATTAAAAATGAAAAAAATAAAGTTGTCAAAAGTCAACGCTTTGAAGAAGCAGCCAATTTGAGAGATAAAGAAAAAAGATTGGGCGAAGAACTTGAAAAAGCAAAAGCTGTTTGGGAAGAAGACAGTAAACACAAACGTTATCCTATTACAGAAGACAATATTGCAGAGGTAGTCAGTATGATGACAGGTATACCTGTTAAACGCATGGTACAGGCTGAAACTGAAAAGCTTCGCAAGATGAATGATGACATGAAGGATATGGTGATTGGCCAAGATGAAGCAATTGGAAAAGTTGTAAAAGCAATTCAAAGAAATAGGGTTGGTTTAAAAGATCCGAAGAAACCAATTGGTAGTTTTATTTTCTTAGGACCTACAGGTGTTGGTAAAACAGAATTGGCGAGAAGCCTTGCCAAATATATGTTTGACAGCGAAGATGCATTAATTCGTGTAGACATGAGTGAGTACATGGAGAAGTTTTCTGTTAGCAGATTAATTGGTGCTCCTCCAGGATATGTAGGTTATGAAGAAGGTGGTCAATTAACAGAAAAAGTCAGAAGAAAACCTTACAGTGTTATTCTGTTAGACGAGATTGAAAAAGCCCATCCCGATATTTATAATATTTTATTACAAGTGTTGGATGACGGGCAATTAACCGATGGTGCCGGCAGAAAGATTGATTTTAAGAATACCATGATTATCATGACATCGAATATTGGTGTTCGCCAGTTAAAAGACTTTGGTGATGGTGTTGGTTTTGCAACTGCATCAAGAATGTCTAATCAGGAAGAAAGCAACAAAGCGGTAATTGAAAAAGCTTTAAAGAAAACTTTCTCACCTGAGTTTTTAAACAGGATTGATGATGTAATTATTTTCAATTCTCTTACCAAAGAAAATATCTTCCAAATCATTGATATTTTGATGCGTGGTGTTATGAAACGCCTGATAAATCTTGGGTTCTCATTAGAACTTACTACTGAAGCAAAAGATTTCATTGCTGAAAAAGGTTATGATATTCAATATGGTGCAAGACCATTGCATCGTGCAATTCAAAAATATCTTGAAGATCCATTAGCAGAAGAAATCTTAAATATGTCAGTAAAAGAAGGAGATACCTTGATTGCTGATTTAGACAAAGAAAATGGTAAACTTACTTTTGAATTAAAGAAAAAAGAAGAGGCTGAAAATCCGGAAATAGTTTAGTTTCATCGGTATTGATCTGATATTAAAAAGGGCTGTCTCAATAGACAGCCCTTTTTTTTAATTTTCAAATGTGAATCTATGAAATTAGAATTTCATTCTTTTCCACAAAATTTCAAGTGCAACTGATTTTGATTATTTTCATACTCATAATTTCTTTACATGTATGCAATAGTAGATATTGAAACAACAGGCGGGCTTGCTGCTCAAAACGGCATTACAGAGATTGCTATCATATTACACAATGGAAAAGAAATTGAAGGCAAATATCATACATTAATCAACCCGGTAGTTGCGATACCGCCATTTGTTCAAAATCTTACGGGTATTACAAATGCAATGGTTGCAAGCGCACCAAAGTTTAAGTATGTTGCCGACAATATTTATAATTTATTACACAACAGAATTTTTGTTGCACATAATGTTAGTTTCGATTACAACTTTATTAAGTTTCATTTGGGATTGGCGGGTTATCAGCTAAATACGCCAACTATTTGTACAATAAAATCTGCAAAGAAAATTTTCCCCGGTCATCAGAAATATAGTTTGGGTAATATTTGCAGGGCCTTGCAAATTCAATTAGAAGACAGACACCGAGCTACCGGAGATGCAATTGCAACAACTAAATTATTTGAACTGCTGCTTGCACATGATTACAATGATGAAATTAAAAAAGGAATAGCCATCAAAAACTAATTTCAAAACTTCATTTCAATTTTATTTGGTGTTGATAAATATTCATTTCAATACTTTCCTTTTATGTATAGTACACCCTTATTTTCGCAACCCTTTTTAATGTTAAGTTTTAAGTTGTAAATTTTAATAGTAGGTTGTAAGTAATAATTAAAAATAATAAAATGATTGAGTTTGCATCAAGTGTTTCAGCGAGATTGAATATTCGTTTACAGCAGGTAGAAGCCGTTTTAAGTTTATTGGCTGAAAGTGCCACTATTCCCTTCATTGCACGATACAGAAAAGATAAAACTGGTGGATTGGATGAAGTTCAAATTCAAGAAATTCAAGACGAAGCAAAAGCCATCAAAGAATTTTCAGAACGTAAAGTATTTATAGAAAAAACAATTACCGAGCAAGGTAAAATGACAGAAGCTTTGCAAAGTAAAATTGATAAAGCAACAACAATCGTTGAACTCGAAGATATTTATTTGCCTTACAAGGCAAAACGTAAAACTAAAGCTCAAATTGCAAAAGAAAATGGTCTTGAACCATTGTCATTACTGATATTGGAACAAACTGAAATTGATTTAAAAACTGAAGCTGAAAAGTTTATCAATGATAATATAAAAGATACAGATGCCGCATTACAAGGTGCTAGAGATATAATTGCTGAGATGGTTAATGAAGATGCAGAAGTAAGAGCAAAGTTGAGAAAACTGTTTGAGGTTACAGCAACTATTCAAAGTAAAGTGTTGGAAGATAAAAAAGAAGAGGCTACCAAATATAAAGACTACTTTGATTTCAGTGAACCAATTTATAAAATTCCATCGCACAGAATTTTGGCAGTTTTGCGTGGCTTTTTAGAAGGGTTTTTAAGAATCAGTATTTCACCTATTGAAGAAGAAGCATTGTATTTAATCGAAGAAAAATACATTACTGCAAGTTTAAATGGTAGTGTAGAGCAAGTAAAAAAAGCAATCAAAGATGCCTACAGAAGATTGTTGCAACCAAGTTTAGAAACTGAATTTCGCACGGCTTTAAAAGCAAAAGGCGATGAAGAAGCAATTAATGTTTTTGCAGAGAATTTACGTCAATTATTGTTGAGTGCACCTTTGGGAAGTAAAAGAATTTTAGCAATTGATCCTGGTTACAGAACTGGTTGCAAAGTTGTTTGTCTGGATGAAAAAGGAGATTTGCTGCACAATGATTTAATATATATTCATGAAGGAAATAAAACTTATGAAGCAGGATACAAATTAAAAGATTTGGTTGCGAAATATGCCATTGAAGTTTTTGCAATTGGTGATGGTACAGCCGGAAGAGAAACTGAACAATTGGTAAAAGGGTTACAACTTAATTTACCGGTGTTTTTAGTGAATGAAGACGGAGCTTCTATTTATTCTGCAAGTGAAATTGCAAGAGAAGAATTTGGGGATTATGATGTTACCGTTCGAGGAGCTGTAAGCATTGGCAGAAGGTTAATGGATCCGTTGGCTGAGCTGGTAAAAATTGATCCTAAAAGTATTGGGGTTGGGCAGTATCAGCATGATGTTAATCAATTTCGATTAAAAGAAAAACTTGATGCAACAGTTATCAGTTGTGTAAATAGTGTTGGTGTAAATTTAAATACTGCTAGCAAACATTTACTGAGTTATGTAAGTGGTATAGGTACTATATTGGCTGAAAATATTGTAAAGTATAGGAACAAAATCGGAAAGTTTAATGATAGAAGTCAACTATTAAATGTACCTCGTTTGGGGGGCAAGGCTTATGAGCAATGTGCCGGATTTTTAAGGGTAAAAGGTGGCAATAATCCTTTGGATGAAAGTGCTGTACATCCTGAAGCATATCAATTAATAGAGCAGATTGCAGCTGATTTAAAAGTTGATGTAAAATCATTGATAGGTAATGAAACGCTTCTTAAAACAGTAAATGCGAAGAAATATATTAAAGAAGAAATAGGGTTGTTAACAATACAGGATATTATTAAAGAATTGAACAAGCCCGGACTTGATCCTAGAAGTGAGTTAGAGCAATTTGAATATGCTGCAATTTATAAAATTGAAGATGTACATGTTGGTATGGTTGTTCCGGGTGTGGTTACCAATATTACTCGTTTTGGTGCATTTGTTGATATTGGTGTAAAGCAAGATGGCTTGGTACATGTAAGTGAAATTGCACATCAGTATATTTCCGATCCGAATGAAGCATTAAAGTTGAATGACAAAGTGATGGTGAAAGTTTTAGAAGTAGGTATTGCCCGCAAACGCATTGCTTTATCTATCAAACAAACACAGGAAGCAACAACAAAAAAACCACAAATTTCTTCTGCAAAACATCAGGGAGGCTTCACCAAAAAATCAGATGATTTGAGTAACTTAAATGTAGATGATGCACTAGCTGTACTGAAAAAGAAATTTGGAAAATAGGGAAGAAGAGCTACACCAAAAATCGCTTGATTTCCTTGCTCACATCTCGGGCTTTGATGCTTTCTCTTTTGTCGTAATTTTTCTTTCCTTTTGCAAGTCCGATTTCAATTTTCACCAGGTTTTTTTCATTCAAAAAAACTTTCAGGGGAACGATGGTCAGACCTTTATCTTTTAATTTGCTCTGAAGCTTTTTCAATTCTCTTTTTTGGAGTAACAACTTTCTGTCGTGCACTGCAATATGGTTGTTTACAGTGCCATGTGAGTATTCAGCAATGTACAAGCCTCTAACCCATAATTCATTATCTTCAAACAAACAAAAAGCATCATTGAAGCTTACTTTGCCTTCTCTGATACTTTTTACTTCTGTACCCAACAATACAACGCCTGCTACATATTTATCTTCTATGAAGTAGTTGTAATAAGCTTGCCGATTGTTCATTTCTTTCGCCATAACTAAACAAGGAAAGGTATTGTAAAAAATACCGAAAAAGTATGAGAAGAAATTAATTTTTAAACAAAGTAATTATTTGGTGCAATTTATTTTTCAAATCTTTTCTTTCAACAATAAAATCTAAGAAGCCATGTTCCAGTAAAAATTCACTGCGTTGAAAACCTTCGGGTAAATCTCTTTTGATCGTTTCTTTAATTACACGAGGACCCGCAAAGCCAATAAGTGCGCCGGGTTCGGCAATATTCAAATCTCCCAACATACCAAAGCTTGCTGAAATTCCTCCAAAAGTAGGATCGGTTAATAAAGATATATAAGGAAGTTTGGCATCGCTTAACTGAGAAAGTTTGCCGCTTGTTTTGGCTAGTTGCAATAAGCTAAATGCACTTTCCATCATTCTTGCGCCACCACTTTTGCTGATTACTAAATAGGGTAGATGGTGCTCAATGCAATAACTAACTGCTCTGCTGAATTTTTCTCCCATCACACTACCGAGGCTACCTCCAATAAATTCAAAATCCATACATGCAATTACTAAGCCTTCCCCATTTACTTTGCCAACTGCAACCCTCATGCTATCTTTCAAATCCGTTTTTGCATGAATGTCATCTAACCGTTTTTGGTAAGGTTTTAAATCTGTGAATCCAAGAAAATCTTTGCTTACTACATTGTCAAATAAATATTCCGTAGTTCCTTCATCAAATATGTAATTAAAATACTCATCGCTTCCTATACGGTGGTGGTAATTACATTTAGGGCATACATATTTATTCTCTTCAAGTTCAGTTGTAGTTTGAATAAAATTACATTCCGGGCACTTGTTCCAAAGCCCTTCCGGGGTTTCTTTTTTGTCGGAAGTCTGAGTTGTAATACCACTTCTACGACGTTGATACCATTTTGGTTTTACTTCACCATCAGCATTTGTAATAGTAGATTCTTCACCAGATAAACTAGTTTCTATATCTTCTATATTTTCTTTTTTCATGGTACTTGTTTGTTCTGTTCGGAAGTTTACATTACTTAAAAAGTAAGTTACAAGTTGATTGGTGTAACTTACTTTTTTTGTTTATGTCTTTATTGCCAAATTAATTTATTTTGTCAAATTAATAAGAAAAAGAAATGAGGAATTAAGCAATGGTAATTTTATTATCCAAATAAACATCCTGAATTGCATTTAAAATTCCAACTCCTTCATTCATTGGACGTTGAAATGCTTTCCGACCGCTGATTAAGCCCATACCGCCAGCACGTTTATTAATAACAGCTGTTGTTACAGCTTCTGCCATATCGCTCTCGCCTGAAGATGCACCACCTGAATTGATTAATCCTGCACGACCCATGTAACAGTTAGCAACTTGGTATCTGCAAAGGTCTATCGGATGTTCGGAAGTTAATTGCGAATAAATGCGTTCATCATTTTTACCATAAGCACTTTCTTTGGTGTTCAATGCTTTGTAACCACCGTTGTTTTCTGGTAATTTTTGTTTGATAATATCTGCTTCAATGGTAACTCCTAAATGATTTGCCTGACCTGATAAATCTGCTGAAACATGGTAATCAACACCATCTTTTTTAAATGCAGGATTACGTAAGTAACACCATAAAATTGTTGGTAAACCTAATTCATGTGCCATTTCAAAAGCTTTGGCAACTTCCTGAATTTGACGAGTGCTTTCATCGCTACCAAAATAAATAGTTGCACCAACTGCAGTTGCACCTAAATTGTGACAAGCTTTCAGTGAAGCAAACATGATTTGGTCAAACTTATTAGGATAAGTCAAAAATTCGTTGTGGTTAATTTTAACAATTAAAGGGATTTTATGAGCATATTTTCTACTTAAAAATCCTAAACCCCCAAATGTTGTAGCCACTGCATTACAACCACCCTCGATTGCTAATTTTACAATATTTTCAGGGTCGAAATAAATAGGATTTTTGGCAAATGACGCTCCTGCACTATGTTCAATTCCTTGGTCAACCGGGAGAATAGATAAATAACCAGTATTTGCCAAACGGCCAGTGCTGTACATTGACTGAAGATTGCGTAATACATTCACATTACGGTCACTTTGCATAAAAATACGATCTACAAAATCTCCACTTGGTAAGTGTAACTGACTCTTATCAATTGTTTTACTGGTGTGGTTGAGTAAATATTCAGCTTTACTCCCCAAAAGTTGTTCAATGTTAGTCGACATTAGATTAAATTTTAATTAAGCATGATTAGTCAGCAAATATAAGGAACTGCTTTTTTATAGAAGACAATTAGCGGGGTTGCGATTAAATTTCTTTGAGCAAAGTATTGAAATAATTGACAGATTTGAGAAGTCTAGAACCATACCAACTAAACATTTCACCATCAACCAATTGTATATTTGTATTGGGAAGTTGTTGTTGTAAAGTATCGATATGCTTCACTTTGAATGGATATGGCTCGGAAGATAAAAAAATCATTTCAGGATTTGCTTCCGTTATTTCATCTATTGTAATTATTGGATATCGATTACAATTTGAAGATACATTTTTCAATCCACAGGTTTGTAAAACATCATTGATAAAAGTATCGCCACCTACTGTCATGTATGGACTTTGCCAAATTAAATAACATACATTCTTGGGCATTTTTAGTTTTGAAAGATGCTGAAATGATTGTTGAATTTCCTGATTTATTTTTTTTGCAGTTTCAACTCTTTTTGTAACTGCCCCGATTTTTTCGATCATGTCATAAGCACCTAATAAACAATTTATATCGCTTATCCAAACCGGAGCTATCGCAAATAATTGTTCAATTTGTTCTTTGGTGTTTTCCTCTTTGTTGGCAATAATTAGATCCGGATTTAAGTTCCTAACTAACTCAATATCAATCTTTTTTGTGCCACCAATTCTTTTTTTTAATTTAAACCATTGGGACGGGTGAATGCAAAATTTTGTAATTCCAATTACTTCTTCTTCCAATCCTAAATCAAATAATAATTCAGTTTGTGATGGCACTAAAGAAATGATTCTTTTGGGGAAATCAGTTAATTCAATGTCTCGGTTAAGTTGGTCTTTAAAAACCATAATTGATATTTCAATTGTTATTTCGCCAAACTTTGAATAACATCATATTTTGTAACGATGTGATAATCTCCTTGGTCATCTTTTGCAAGCACCGCTCCATTTGCTTTTGATATGAGCGAACCTAATTTTTCTACATTGGCTGTCATTTCTACAACCGGGTAAGGCGCTTCCATTACATTTTCAATTGTTTGATGTTTAATATCAGGATTGCTAAATAATTTTAAGAACAAACCTGCTTCGCTGATTGCCCCAACATTTTGATTTTCATGTAAAACGGGGATATGTTCAATGTCATATTTCTTCATTAATTCAACAGCTTCAGCAACAGATTGTGAAGGTGTAACAGTAATTAATTTTTTTCCAATTCTGCCACTTACAATGTCTTTAAATGTTTTGATGTCTAAAAATCCACGTTCCATCATCCATTGATCATTATAAATTTTACCAACATATCTGCTTCCGTGGTCATGAAAAACACAAACCACCAAATCATCTTTTTTCAGAGAATCTTTTAATTGTATTAATCCTTGCAAACAACTACCTGCACTATATCCGCAAAACATTCCTTCTTCTTTCGCAATCCGTCTTGCCATTACAGCACCATCTTTATCCGTCACTTGTTCAAATGCATCAATCACACCCATATCATAATTCTGCGGAACAAAGTCTTCACCAAAGCCTTCACTGATATATGGATGTACAAAGCTCATATCAATTTCACCTGTTTTGTAATAGTTGGTAAGCAATGACCCATACACATCAATAGCCCAAACTTTAATGTTTGGATTTTTTTCTTTTAGGTATTTTGCAGTTCCGGTAATAGTTCCACCTGTGCCTGCTGTACAAACAAAATGTGTAATTTTTCCGTCTGTTTGTTCCCATAATTCAGGTCCAGTAGATTCGTAATGTGCTTGCCTGTTTGATAAGTTATCGTATTGATTCATGTGGCAGCTATTTGGAACTTCAGTCGCTAGTCTTTTGGCTACACTATAATAACTTCTTGGATCTTCGGGTGCAACATTCGTAGGGCAAACAATTACTTCTGCACCAACAGCTTTCAGTATATCCGCTTTTTCTTTACTTTGTTTGTCGGTTGTAACAAAAATGCATTTGTATCCTTTTACACATGCAGCCAAAGCCAATCCCATACCGGTATTGCCACTTGTTCCTTCAATAATTGTTCCGCCTGGTTTTAGCTTTCCTGATTTTTCGGCATCTTCCACCATTTTCAATGCCATTCGATCTTTGATAGAATTACCCGGATTGAAGTAATCAACTTTCGCCAATACTTCACAAGGAAAATCTTTTGTGATCTTATTTAAACGAATTAAAGGTGTATTGCCAATGGTTTCCAGAATATTATTCTTAATGTTCATGCCAAAAAATTTAGCTACAAAAGTAAGGTTTTAGAATGATGCTAACAGATGATAGTTTTATAAAAAATAATCACTTTGTATAGTTGTTTATACTTTAGTAAAATAAAGTAATTATAGATAATTTTTTTGAAGGAATTATTTGATTTTGTGATGTTATAAATTTACAATTAAAACAGGTATTGAAAGTTGATGTCTTACTGAGTCAATTGTTTCGCCAAATAAATAATCCTTAATTCCTGTATGCCTATGTGCACCCATCACCAACATATCTGCATCAGATTCATTTACTAAACGAACAATTTCTTTTATTCTGTTCCTGTAACCCAGTGCTGATGTAGCATAATAACCCCAATCTACTAATTGTTGTGCATACATTTCTAATCGAAGTTTATCTTTTCTTGTTTCTTCATCATCTACTTCTTTACCCAAATATTTCGCAGTTGCACTTTCAACTACGTGCAGTAAAATAAAGGTTGTTTGGTTATTTCCCTGTGCAATAGCATGGGCAATTAATTTTTCATCTTGTTCACTAAAGTCTAATGCAATGGCAATTCTGTTCAAGGGATTGATTTGTAAGTTATTCAACATTTTTGGTTCGCCATGAATTTTTGTTGATGCACTATTCATTTGTTTTTTAATCAATGGCATAAAAGTCATCATACAAAAAAGCCATACAAAAATGATAGAAAGTACGATGATCAATGCTTTCCAATAAAATAAATCAGGGCTTTCAAATATTGGTTTAGCCTGTTCAATTAAATTTTGAACGTTTAAATAAATCAATACAATGGCAACAAGCCAACTGATGATTTTAGTAATTGGTTTTATGGCAAATACACCCATTGTTTCTTTATCACTCACAAAATGTATTAATGGGATTACTGCAAAGCCTAATTGAACACTGAGAATTACTTGGCTTAAAATTAATAAAGTATCCAATTTATCATCTCCAAAAATTGTAATGACTAAAATTGCCGGAACGATAGCAATCAATCGTGTAATCAATCTTCGTAACCAAGGATTGATTCTGATCTTTAAATATCCTTCCATTACAATTTGTCCCGCAAGTGTTCCGGTAATTGTACTGCTTTGTCCTGCAGCCATTAAAGCAATTGCAAATAAAATAGGAGCAACTTTTGTGCCTAATAATGGAGATAATAAACGATGTGCTTCTTCAATTTTTGCAACTTCTGTATGCCCTGTGTAAAAGAAAGAGGAAGCTGCTAAAACCAAAATAGCTGCGTTTACAAAAAATGCTGCATTCAATGCAATCGTGCTGTCAATAAAATTCCAACGAATTGCTTTTCTGATACTTGACTCATCACTTCCAATTTTTCTTGTTTGTACCAATGCACTATGTAAATACAAATTATGTGGCATAACAGTTGCACCAATAATTCCTACTGCGATGTACAACGCTTCTTTGTTTAAATGTGTTGGAATAATTCCTGCTACAACATCTCCTAAATGAGGTTTTGCTAAAATGATTTCAATAACAAAAGAAATACCAATCAATGCAACCAAAGAAATAATAAATGCCTCTAATTTTCTGATTCCGTATTGTTGCAACCAAAGTAATAAGAAAGTATCTAATACTGTTATTGCAATTCCCCAGGCAAGGGGTAATCCCGTTAATAAATGAAAGCCCAAAGCCATACCTAAGACCTCTGCCAAATCGCAAGCTGCAATAGCAATTTCAGCTAAAATGTACAAACAAAAATTAACGATTGGCGGATAAGCTTCTCTATTTGCTTGGGCTAAATCTCTTCTACGAACAATACCTAGCCTTGCACTCAAACTTTGTAGTAAAAGCGCCATTAAATTACTCAATAATAATACCCAAATAAGTTGGTAGCCAAATTTAGCACCTCCTTGTAAATCTGTTGCCCAATTTCCGGGATCCATGTATCCAACGCTTACCAAATATGCAGGACCCATATAAGCTAATATTCTTTTAAAACCCTTACGCTGCTTCGTTGTATCAACAGATTCGTGTACTTCGCTTAATGAATTATCTGAAATGTTGTTGTTAGAAATCATGGCGTTTTAGTAAATTTTTTGTTCTAGGAAATGTAATTATTTTTTTGTGCTTACAAATAAATATTGTGCCAGTTCATTGCTAATATGAACAATACTTTTATTGTTAATTTTTACTTCAATAGACTGATCAAATGGAAATTTCTTTTTTACCTCAATGACTGTTCCAATTCCTATTTTTTTATGCGTTAGTAATTCCAGTAATTCTGTTGATTGATTGCCAACTGATGTAATAGTGGCAATTGTTTTTTGAGGTAATGATTGTAAATTAATTTGTGTATGTAACGGCATCTTTCCATGTATGTCGGGGATTGGGTCACCATGTGGATCAAACTTTGGATAGCCTAAAAATGTTTCCAAGTTATCAATCAATTTTTTGCTGCCAATGTGTTCCAACTCTTCTGCCACTGCGTGTACTTCATCCCAACCGAAATGCAATTTCTCTACTAAAAAATATTCCCACAAACGATGTTTGCGAATGATGCTTAAAGCAATTTTTTTGCCTTCAGTGCTCAATTGGAATCCTTTGTATTTTTCATAGTTTAAAATATTTTTTTCCTTTAGCTTTTTAAGCATGTCTGTTACCGAAGCTGCAGTTGTGTTTATTACTGCTGCCACTTCATTGGTATTTACTTTATCATCATCATGTTGCAGATGGTAAATAACCTTAATATAATTTTCTTCAGCTATAGATAAGTTTAGAATCACAAAAAAATAATTTTAGA
>CANGTN010000031.1 GCA_947456805.1 Chitinophagaceae bacterium
AAGACAATCTCTTACAAGATTGTCTTTTTGGAAGTCATGTCGGGATGGGTACCAAGAGTACGAACTTTTTAGCTGAAGTCATGACAATTTTGCAATTTTGAATTACTAAATTGCTTGGTATACTATTTGCCATTTTTAAAGAAATACTTTATTATGCCCAAAATTGCGATTTATAAGTTTTTAACCTTTTTCATTTATAGTTTTGATGTTTTAAGAGAACCGCCTCATTTACATATTGTTAAAGAAAAAGGGATGAGACAGAAATCAGCTAAAATTTGGTTGAAAACTCTTGAAATTGCTGAAAAAGGAAGTTTAAATGATACAGATATTAGGTTAGCATTAAAAATTATTAAATTGCATAAAGTTGAGCTATTAGAAAGTTTTGAGAAATTTAAACAAGGGAAAGAAGTAAAAACAATAAAATTTAAATAAAATGAAAACTACTTTAAAAAACACTACTATGTGTATAGAAAAGTTACTCTTTAATGAACCAGGTAAGATTACTATTAAAATGGAAGATGGGCGTTTATTCATTACTCCTTTAAAATACTTTCCTGAATTGCAGAAACTGAGTGTTGACAATAGAAAAAAATACACAATTGTAAATGATAGAACAATTCTTTTTGCTTACTCTGATTCTGTATATCATTTAGAAGACTTCATTGGATTAGAAGGTAAATGGCAAGAAAGATAATTTCTTGTAGATAATGTTAAATTATAAAGCCATCAATGAAAATTGATGGCTTTATAATTGTCGGGAGGACAGGATTCGAACCTGCGACCCCTTGGTCCCAAACCAAGTATTCTACCGGGCTGAACTACCTCCCGCCTTATTAAAGGGGCTGCAAATATAGGTGCACCAAGGTTAAAAAAAAACAATACACCAATATTTATTTCAAGAAAATATTATTGGTAAATATTCTTATTCTTGAATAATTAAAAAACAAAAAAGTTATTCGTTGCTATCAGGATTAAATAATTCATTCTTGTCATCAATAATCAACTCATTGGGGTCGATGCCTTCTTCTTTTAATTCAGTTTCTCTGTTTTCGTTCCACTCAATAATAAAATTATTTCTTCCCTCTCCTACCAACAACTTCATAAACCGTTGTTGAGAAAGTTCCAGCATGCTTAAAAATAAAAACAATGCTTGTATTCTGTCTGCACATTTTTCAAAAACTTTTTCGAAAGAAACCGTCTTTTCTTTTTGCACAAAGTCAAGCATGAATTCTCTGCTTCCTTCCATGGTATAATTATAACGAACTACGGTGTGTACAGGTCTGTTTTGTCTGTCGTGTACTCTTTGCATTACTTTTTCAAAAGCCTTCATCAACTTAAACATCGTAATATTTTGGATCTCGGTTCCTTCACCTGCTTCTTCACCAATTTCGTTGAGTTCTCTTTGCAAATTGCCACGCTTGATCATCAGCATTCTTACAGCCTCTAATTCAGCCATTTCAGCGGAAGCTTCTTTGAATCGTTTGTATTCTAAAATTTTATCTACCAGTTCTTGTCTTGGGTCAATTTCATTTCCGTGTGCATCAATTTCTTTACGGGGCAATAATAGTTTTGCTTTGATACGCATCAGCGTAGAAACAAATAAAATAAACTCACTGCTTAACTCTATATTTAATTTTTCCTGACCATGTATAAATTCCAAAAAATCTTTTATGATTTTTGTAATTGGAATGTTGTATATATCTAGCTCATCTCTTTCGATAAAGAATAACAACAAATCGAAAGGACCTTCGAACTGATCTAATTTTATTTGATAAGAGGTAGTATTCACTGAGGTTTTTATTTTTACTTACAAAGAAAATTGAAAGTTTCTAAAATTAATGTTTCAAGAATTTTTAGTTATCCACTAAAGAAAAAACCTGTTTGCTTTCAGCAAACAGGTTTGATAAAAAATTATTGAAGCAGTTAGAATTTGCAACTCAATCCAACACCTAAAATTGATTTTAACTGAGTTCCGGTTGCATTTTTATTGTATCCAAAAATTCTGGTATCGTCATCATACTGTAAATCAAAGCTGTATACCAACCCAATACATTTATTTACTTTCAAGTAAAGCATATTAGTGAAGTAAACATCCATATTGCCTGGCTTTTTATCCATGTAGTTGGAGTATACATCCAAACGAGTGCGTAAGCTTACATTTTTCATTATTTCTCCTGAATAGCCAACTGACAAATAAGATCCAAATTCATTTTTTACTTCCTGGTTTGATTTTACTCCGTAGTTAGGTCCAAGTTCATAAGGACGATTCGGTACTAATATCCAACGACCGGCAAAAGGAGAAAAATGAACATTAAAGTTTTTAACTTCTACATAATCCAAGCCCGGTGAAACCACCAAAATACCAGGGGCAAAGAAAGAAGAAATTCTTTTATTTTGTTCGCCATCAAAATCGTACCCATCGGCAAACTGTGTACGGAAATTGGTTGTTAAACCAAGGCGGTATCTGTTGATTCCTTTTGCACTTGGAGTACCAACTTCACGTGTCCATTTACTTATCAATTCTAATTTATCGTCATTTTTTACAGTGCCATATTTATCAGTATTCATCATACCGAAATTGGCATCCATCATAGAATTCCAAGTCCATTTTCCTTTGGTTTGATTGGCAAATAAATTTAAAAATCCATTAGTAGCCATAACAAATCTTTCTCCTCCCGGTGCCCAATTTCTGGAGCCCCCTTGTGCAAGTGTTAAGCTTATCATACCACCTGTTTTCCAAGTAGCCTTAACTGTTGGTTTTGTTGAAGCGGCAGGAGTTGTGGATGTTTTTTTTGCTGATGTTTTCGCACCCATTTTTTTAGGATTCTGAGCCATTACCCCAAAAGCAGAGATAGTGATTAATGCAGACAGTAGTACCTTTCTCATGTTAATTATTAATGGTTTTAAAGAATGTCGTTGAATTAATTAAACAATGACAAGAGCAAATATAATGTTAAAATGCTTATTTATGCAATGCATCCCGAATTTCTGTTAATAATTTATCAGTTGATGAGATTGTTTCTTGCGCCTGCGGCTGATTTTCTTGCTTTTTCTTTGCAATGTTTATTGCTTTTATGATTAAAAAAAGCGCAAATGCAACTATTATGAATGAAATAAGTGTAGCAATAAAACTTCCGTATTTTATGGCTGTACCGGGAATAACCAATTTGTTTAAATCGGCTAAATTTGCTGCTTTTAAAGCCGGTGTTAAAATAGCGGGAGTGATAATATCATCAACCAATGATGAAACTATTTTACCAAATGCACTACCTATTACAACACCAATTGCAAGGTCGATTACATTACCTCGCATAGCAAACTCCTTAAATTCTTTGATCATTGTATAAATTTTAGCTTAAAAATAGGTAAGCATCTCAAAATATCAAATTATTTTTTGTAATTATCCCTAATGTATTCTCTAAAAAAAATCAATTCCAATGCTACTTCAAAAAAATGTGTGCTTATTTGGAAAGTTTATTTTACTGTAACATTATTGAGCAGTGTTTAAAAAAATTATTTCATCTAAACTCAATCCATTTCCTTTGCAAAAAAAAGTGAGTAATAAATTAATTATTTGGATTCTTTTTATTTCGCTGTGTATCATATGGGGGAGCTCTTTCATGCTTATGAAATGGGGATTATTTGATGCCAATCAACAACCCATTCTTTCGCCATATCAGGTTGCTGCTATAAGAATGCTTTCATCAGGCATTATTATGCTGCCTTTTATTAAAAAAGCTTGGCAAGAAATTCCTAAAAAAACAATACGATATGTAATACTTAGTGGTTGGTTGGGGAGTTTTTTCCCTGCATTTTTATTTTGTATTGCAGAAACAAAAGTTGATGGTGCTTTATCGGGTAGTTTAAATTCATTAACTCCCATTTTTGTAGTTATTATAGGAGCATTATTTTTTAAAAGAATTACTTCCTTACAAAAAATAATTGGCGTAGTAATTGGCCTGATTGGCTGTGGTATGCTTACTTACTCCAATAACCATCAACCACTGATATATTTTGCCTACATTGGTTTAATAATTTTGGCAACTATATTTTATGGAATTAATGTAAATATGGTACAGAAAGAATTACAAAATATTCCTTCTACATCAATTGCAGCATTTGCATTTATTAGCCTGATACCCCCTTCATTTTTGATACTTTACTTAACCGGTTTTTTCAATTTACCATTGAATAGCAGCCCTTATATCACCAGCACATTTGCTAGTTGCCTACTTGGTGTATTGGGAACAGCATTTGCATCTGTTTTGTTTTATATGTTGGTAAAAAAAGCAGGTGGTTTGTTTGCATCTCTTGTAACTTACGGAATTCCATTTGTAGCAATTGGATGGGGGATTTACTTTGGAGAACATATAACACCGTTACATATTTGTTCTTTAATTGTGATATTGTTTGGTGTATTTTTTGCGAATAATAATCGTACAAAACAATCAGATTCAAATTAAATACTCATCATTTCTTTTTCTTTTGCTTGTAAATGTTTTTCAACTGATACAATGTACTTGTCGGTAATTTCTTGTATGGTGTTCTCTGCATCTTTTGCTGCATCCTCACTCAAGCCATCTTTTTGCATTTTTTTTACTTGCTCAATTGCATCTCTTCTGATGTTTCGGATAGCAATTTTAGATTGTTCTCCTTCGGCACTAGCTTTTTTAAATAATTCCTTCCTTCTTTCCTCAGTTAATGGTGGCAAAAACAAACGAATTTGTGTGCCATCATTTTGTGGAGTAACCCCAATATTTGCCTGTAGTATTGCCTTATCTATAGGGCCTAGCATATTTTTCTCCCAAGGTTGTATACTTATTGTTTTGGAATCTAGTACTGTAATATTTGCCACTTGACTTATCAAAGTTGGCGCACCATAATATTCTACAAAAACGCCATCTAGCATAGAAGGGCTTGCTTTACCTGCTCTAATTTTGGTCGTTTCTGCCTCCAAGTGAATAATAGCCTTTTTCATGGAGTCTTGCGCTTCCTCTATAATCATTGCAACTTCTTCTGTCATAATATTTTCTTTGGCCGCAAATTTAACCAATCATATCAAACAAAAAAGCTCAAACAAAAAAAAGCCTCGGTTTAATCACTGAGGCTTCCAAAACTTCTATATAATTTTTTTCTTGTTCATCAACAATCGTTGGATTATTAACTATCACAGAAAATATTTTTCGGATTTCTTCTTGTTTGATTTGGGTTCACTAAATTCTCCTTTTACTACTTTCAAACTACCGGTTTCTTTCGATTTTGTAAGGTACAATGCTAGTATACCGCTAAAGAAAAAAGCAATTTGGGTAAGTATAACGAGCGTAGTTCCAAACTGAAGCAATTTGTAAGTAAAAAATATAAAAAATATACAACTTGATGCTATTATAAGAGTAACTTTTTTATGGTTCATTCCTCTATCCAGCAATAAATGGTGCAAATGATTTCTGTCGGGTGAAAAGGGAGACCTTCCATGTATCATTCTGATAAAAAATACCCTTAAAGTATCTAATAATGGCATTATTAATACACCAAAACCCATAGCAGGAGAAGAAGCTATTGAGAAGATTTTCGATTCCTGTGCTGTTTCAATAAAATGAATTACCAAAATTGCATTAACAACACCATTTAACATCGCACCGGTATCACCCATAAAAATTTTGGCGGGAGAATAATTGTAAATCAGAAACCCTAAAAGACTTGATGCAAATGCAAAACCGATTAAGCTATAAAAAAAATCACCGTTTATAAAAAAGAATAAACCAAAAAAACCGGAAGTAATTACTCCAACTATACCTGCCAAACCATCAACTCCGTCAATTAAATTATATGCATTCATTACAACAATTATGGTAAATATACTAAGGAAATAGCTGGTTGTTTGATTGATAGTTCCTATTGTCAAAAAACCATGCATATCACTTATTATCAACCTAGCTTTAAAAACTAAAATAAGTGCTGTAATTAACTGGCCAATAATTTTTTTAAGAGGTGATAACACCAGAATATCATCTTTGATTCCAAAGAAAAAAACCACCATAAATGAGGCTACAATAAATTGAAAGGCTTGTACACTATTTGTAATATCGTTGCACAACAATAGAGCCATTATAAACCCTGCAAAAATACCCAATCCTCCAAGCGAGGAAACTGGATTTATATGAATTTTACGATCATCTGGCTTATCAAATAATTTTTTTTCGTTGGCTATAAAAATTATCAGAGGTATCGCATAAAAACAAACTATAAAAGAAAGAAAAGACCCTAATATAATTAGTTTCATCAAATTATCTCATTTAAGCGTTATCACTAAATACTTTAAAACGATGCACAAAATAGTGTATTTTATGAGATAAAAAAAATAAATAATTTATCGAAAAATTTTTAAAATATATAACTAAGTGATATTGGGTAATTATTAAAAAACTACATTTGCCAAATAAGTACAAACATAGTTTATGTCAAATCTTTCCGCAACAGCTTCTCAAATCAGACGGGATATAGTTAGAATGGTGCACGCAGTACAAAGTGGTCATCCGGGTGGCTCTTTGGGTTGTACTGATTTTATGACTGTTTTGTATTTTGAAATTATGAAGCACAATACCGATTTCAAAATGGATGGTGTAGATGAAGATTTGTTTTTTCTCTCCAACGGACATATATCTCCCTTAATGTATAGTGTACTTGCAAGGGCTGGATATTTTGATGTAGCTGAACTAAATAGTTTTAGAAAAATAAATTCCAGACTACAAGGACATCCAACAACCCATGACCATTTACCAGGAATTAGAATGGCAAGTGGTTCATTAGGACAAGGATTGAGCGTTGCAATTGGTGCAGCATTAACAAAAAAACTTAATGGAGATTCTCATTTGGTTTATTCGCTTCATGGAGATGGTGAATTACAGGAAGGACAAAACTGGGAAGCAATCATGTTTGCTCCGCACAACAAGGTAGATAATTTAATTGCAACTATCGATTATAACGGTCAACAAATTGATGGCTCAACAGATAAGGTATTAAGCTTAGGTAACCTAAAAGCAAAATTTGAAGCATTCAATTGGGTTGTGTTGGAAATGAATGGGAATGAAATAACTGAGGTAGTTTCTACTTTACAACACGCCAAAACCCTAACCGGCAAAGGACATCCAATTTGTATTTTAATGAAAACAGAAATGGGAAAAGGCATTGATTTTATGGAAGGCAGTCATGAATGGCACGGTATTGCACCAAATGATGAACAATTAGCAAAAGCCCTAGCTCAACTGCCGGAAACCTTGGGTGACTACTAGTATTAAAATAATTTGCATTAAAATTCTCAACACCCAAGCTTCAGAAATACTACCCCTTATTTGCCAACTGACCACAGGCTGCATCAATGTCTTTACCTCTACTTCTTCTTAAACGTGCATTCACTTTATTTTTTTCAAGATAACTCATGAATGCATCCGTAGCTTCTTCTTCGGGTTTGGTAAATCTGAAATTATCTATTGGATTATACTCAATAATATTGATTAAATCAGCTGGAATTTGCCTGTAAATTTTTACCAAATCATCTGCATCCTTTTCACTGTCATTAAGATTCTTAAACAAAATATATTCTAAAGTAATTTCATTACCGGTTTGTTTGTAAAAATAATTCAATGCCTCTATCAATGCCTTGATATTATTGGTTTCATTAATTGGCATAATCTCATTACGCTTTGCATCAGTGGGTGCATGTAAACTTAAAGCCAACTTAAAACGTACTTTATCATCACCCAGTTTTTTGATTTGCTTGGCTACTCCGGCAGTGGATACTGTAATTCGCTTTGGGCTCATAAACAATCCATCTTCTGCACTAATACGCTCAATTGCTTTTAATACATTACTGTAATTAAGCAGCGGCTCACCCATTCCCATAAATACAATATTGGTAAGCTTTTGCTGGTATACTTTTTCGCTTTGCTGATTCAATAAAACAACCTCATCATAAATTTCATCAAAGGTTAAATTTCTTTTACGCTCCATGTAGCCTGTAGCACAGAATTTACAACTCAAACTACAGCCTATTTGAGATGAAACGCAGGCAGTTTTTCGCATTTCAGTTGGTATCAAAACGCCTTCTACCAAATGATTATCATGTGTTCTGAATCTGCTTTTCAAAGTACCATCTTCACTATGTTGTGTCGCGTCTACCCTTAAAGCAGGTAATGTAAAATCAGACTCTAATTTCAACCTAAGCTCTTTGCTTAAGTTGGTCATATCACTAAAACTATGCGCATGTTTTTGCCATAACCATTCCCACACTTGTTTAGCCCTGAATTTTTTTTCACCCATGTTTAAAAAATGGGTTTCAACAGCATCATAATTTAACTCTCTGATATTTTGCATGCTGCAAAGATAAACTACACAGCCTAATGCAGCTATTTAGTTTGAAATAGTATATTGCATAACTTTTTATTAAACATTATTCCATTTTTTTTATTTGAAGAATATTTTTAACAGAAAAAAATAAAAAATATCTGCTATGCAAACTTGTTACATAATTGATGCAGTAAGAACTCCAATTGGAAAATATGGTGGTAAACTCAGCAGCATCAGACCAGATGATTTGATGGCGCATGTTATCAAAGCATTGGTACAAAGAAATCCTAGTATAGATGTTCATCAAATAGAAGATGTAATTATTGGTGCTGCAAACCAAGCCGGAGAAGACAATAGGAATGTTGCAAGAATGGCTGCACTAATAGCAGGATTACCCATTACAGCAGGGGGAAATACAGTCAATCGTTTGTGTGCAAGCGGATTACAAAGCATCATGGATGCAAGTAGAGCAATCATTTGCGGAGAAGGCATGTTGTATATAGCAGGAGGAGTAGAAAGTATGACAAGGGCACCATTTGTTACCGCAAAAAGTGATGCTGCATGGGGCAGAAAAAATGAAACTTACGACACCACTTTTGGTTGGAGATTTATTAATCCTGAATTGTCAAAAATGTATCATCCTTTTAGTATGGGTGAAACTGCAGAAAATGTTGCAGCACAATATACAATTAGCAGAGAAGCACAGGATTTGTTTGCATTCAATTCTCAGGAAAAATATGCAGCTGCAGCAGCAGGAAACAAATTTAATGATGAAATTATTGGGATAGAAATTAAAGAAAAAAAATCTTCATTTTTATTTGATACCGATGAGCATCCAAGAAAAACAGATTTAGCACAACTTTCGTCTTTGCAACCCGCATTTAAAAAAGATGGAACAGTCACTGCAGGTAATGCAAGTGGCATTAATGATGGATCTTCAGCATTATTACTTGCCAGTGAAGAAGCAGTAAAAGTATTTAATTTGCAGCCAATGGCAAGGGTTGTAAGTATGGCAGTAGCCGGTGTTCATCCAAGTATTATGGGCATGGGACCTGTACCAGCTACACAAAAAGCATTGCAACGGGCAGGTATCAAAAAAGATGCAATTGATTTAATTGAATTGAATGAAGCCTTTGCAAGTCAAAGCATTGCTTGTATTCAGGAACTTCAATTGAATGAATCAATTGTAAATGTAAACGGTGGTGCCATTGCGTTAGGGCATCCTTTGGGTTGTAGCGGTTCGAGAATTTCAACAACACTTTTACATGAGATGAAAAAACAAAAAAGCAAGTATGGCTTAGCTACTATGTGTATCGGTGTTGGACAAGGTGCTGCCGTTATTTACGAAAATTTGTAGTAATAAACTTAATCCAATTACCAATAAAGCACCGATCACATTCAGCCACAAAAAACCCAAACCGATAATCCCTTTTTTATCTAAAATAAAAATTGTAATGACCAGCAATTCACTGATAATTGCTGCAATAAAAACGGGATTGCTTTGTATCTTTTTGAAATAAAATCCCACTAAAAAAATACCGAGAATTACTCCGTAAAATAAAGAACCTAAAATATTTACCGCCTCTATTAAGCTTCCCATACCAATTGCAAATTCAGCAATCATCACCGAAAAAATTCCCCAAGCCAAAGTATATATTTTGGATATTGTATAATCAGAAAACCCTTGTTGCTTTTTGGAAAGATGTACGTTTTTATTTTCAAATCTTTTATGAAAGTCAATCATAGTTGCACTTGCCAAAGAATTCAATGCGGCTGCAATACTTCCCCATGCAGCTAAAAATATTATTGCAATTAATAACCCAACCATTCCTTTAGGTAAATAATCAACTACAAAACGAATGAAAATATAATTGGTATCATTATCATCTCCCTGAATACCACTTCTTTTAATCAAGCCTTTATATTGTTTGCGTAAAGTATCACTTTGTAAATTTAAACTTTGTATTTTCTGTTTAGATGTTGTTTCATTTTGTTTGAAAGTTAACAGTGCTTTTTGTTTCTCATTAGAAACAGTTACAAACTCTTTTTCTAATATAATAGCGCTGTCTTTTTTACTGCTCTGCAATAATTTTTCTTGTTGTGCACTGTTAAAAAAAATAGGTTGATGTTTAAATTGATAAAAACTAAACAACAAAACTCCCAGCAATAAAATTAAAAATTGCATCGGCACTTTTACAATCCCATTCATCAATAAACCAAGCCTACTTTCAGTAGTATCTTTTGCTGTTAAGTATCGTCCCACCTGACTTTGATCGGTTCCAAAATAGCTCAGTGCCAGAAAAAATCCTCCAATAATTCCGCTGATGATATTGTATTTGTCTTTCCAGTCAAATCCATTTTTAGTAAATCCTGTGGTAATGATATTCATTTTTCCTGTTGTACCACTAATCTTTAACGCATCTACAAAACCAATTCCAGTTGGCAACAAATGCACCACCATATACCCCACCATTATCATTCCTATAAATATAATGATGAGTTGCAATTTTTGTGTGTAAGCAACAGCCTTAGCACCACCACTTACTGTATAAATAATCAACAACCCACCCATTACCATATTGGTATAAAAAATATCCCAACCCAACAAAGAAGATAAAATGATTGAAGGTGCGTAAATACTTATTCCTGTGCTTAATCCTCTTGACAATAAAAATAAAAACGATGTAAATAATCTTGTTTTACCATCAAATCTTTGTTCTAAATATTCATAAGCAGTATACACTTTCAATTTGCTGAATAAAGGAACGAAGGTTATACTCACTACCACCATTGCAATTGGCAATCCAAAATAATATTGTACAAAGCGCATCCCGTCTGCAAATGCTTGTCCGGGTGCAGATAAGAAAGTAATTGCACTTGCTTGTGTACCCATTATACTCAACAAAACCAAGTACCAGGGCATACTTCTGTTGCTTAAAAAATATCCCTCCAAGTTCTTAGTTGTACGACTTTTATATAAGCCATACGATATGATAGAAATTAAGGTAACAGAAAGTATAATCCAATCTAGTGTACTCATATTATTTGTTTGTTAAAATCATTTAAACTTCATTACCTTAATATGAATCAACATAAACAATTTATTCATATTCTACAATGGATTATTTAAGAAAAATAATTGGTAAGGCAAACAAAGAAAAAAATCAATACTAGCAATACTCCTAGCACAATCAAGTACCAATATTTCCACGAGTTGAAAATAGGAATTTTTTGCATTATTTATTTTTTGGTTGAGCAATCAAATTAGCCATTAGTTTATATGCACCAGCGATACCAGCAGGTAATTGTCTAAACAATACCAAACTAACATAGGTAACATTTCCTTTTCCAAATTTTGCTGTAATTAGGCTGCCGTTACTTTCTTTTTCTCCGGTATCGTTCATTGAAATTAATGCTTCAAAATGATTGTCCTTTTTTTCTGCTTGGTATGTACTTCTTTCTTGCACCCATCCTTCAAAATCTTTAGTGGAAATATTATTGGGGAAATTAAAAATAGAATGATTGGGTAATAGAAATTTTATCTCTGCATTTTCTTCAGTAACCCTACTTTGAGCATTTACTGAAAAGTCATAAGGACCGGCAATTATCTTGCTGTTGCCAACCATATTGCTTTTCAGATATTGAATAATTAAGTTTCCTCCGTTTTTCACAAAGTTGTTTAAAATATCATTTTTATTAGTTAGCCATTCGTTCATATTATAAGCTCTGATGCCGGTTACAATTGCATCAAATGAATTTAATATTTCCGGTGTAAAATCTTTTTCATTTAAATAAGTAACGCTACAACCCAACTGCTGCAGGGCTTCTGGTACTTTATCTCCTGCTCCTAAGATGTATCCAACTTTTTTATTCGGAATAATTTTAATTTCATCTGATATCGCACGAACAGTCTCTTGATTAAAATAATTGATGTTAGGAATATGATCATAAATAATTTTTCGAAGATTTTGATTATAGAAAAACATTTTAACTCCCTGTTGGATTCCAATTGATACTGATAAGTTTTTATCTGTATTGCTTTGGTAAATTTTTTGCAAAGGCAAATCCTTTATGAAAGTTTTTCCCGAAGAAAGAGATAATAAAGTATCCATTTCAAAAACAATTTGTTCACCTTGTTTTACTTGAATTTTTGCTTTGGTATTACTAATATTAATCAAACTTTTACATTGCAACTGAACAGTCAGATTTTTATTGAAATGGATGTCAGGCTTGATATTCACAAGCATATTAGCAGGCGAAAGTGAAACAATAAATGGCGGTGTTACAACAACAGGTTGAAATAATTCGCCTCTAACAGGATCTACATACTTATACTGCAATGATTTTTTTACAACAAAAGAAACATTATCTACAGCTATACGAAATGATGCTGTATAAGCTTCATGATTTTCTGCTAATCCAATCAATGTCGGATTTGTTACATTAAATATGCCATTATTCATAGGTACTTCCAACCAATAGGGTTGTGAAATTTTCTTTTGATTGGAAATTTCAAATTGTTTAGCAAAACTAACATTCTGATTCGGCGATAATTTCATACTCAGACTAGTATCTATGATTACCCCCTTTTCATCTTGTAACTGAATATTATCAATCATTACATCACTTCCCAAACGATTGTTTATAAGAAAATTTACAATAATTTTCTCGCCTTGTATAGCATATTCATTATCGGTAACTGCTTCTGCATACAAACCATTACAATCAATAATCAGTTGTTGGAGCGCAGCAATTTTTAAGTTTACCCAATTGGTTTTTTCGGGAAGGCTTTGTATTAATTTATACAACTGAATCAAAGGTTTGACGCTCAATTGAGGCTTCTCAAAATTGAATTGCTGTAATATTTTATTGAGTAAAATCTGAATAGAATCTCCCCCTTTTATTCTAGTCCAATCTGTATTAATTCCATCCATTAAATCGGCTGAGGAACTATCTTTAGTTGCAAAGTATTCAATGATGCTTCCCTTTCTTTGTGGCCTTCCTTCGCCCTGACTTTTATGCATGCTTCTTGCAATACCACCAACTTCACCATAACTCATTCCTAACAAACTGTTGTATACCCCAATATCAAATTTTAATTGTGTATTGCTGGTTGTGTTGGAACTTCCAAAGTTGTAGGTATTCCAAAATATTTTTTTTACCTGCCATGCTTTTATTTTACCATCTTTCAATTGTTCAGGAAAGCGATTGGGATCTGCAGCAGCCTGAAATGCTTCATCGGCAAGGATTGCAGAGGCGGCATGGTGTCCATGACCAGCTCTTGTATCGGGAGGAAAACGTTTGATGATAATATCCGGTTGATAATTTCGAATTATCCAAACTATATCACTTAATACTTTTTCTTTGTTCCAAATTGTCAAACTTTCTTTTGCATTTTTACTAAACCCAAATTCATAGGCACAAGTAAAATATTGTTCGGCGCCATCAATTTTTCTTGCAGCTAATAATTCCTGTGTACGAATAAGTCCAAGCTCAATTCCTTGTTCACTGCCGATTAAATTTTGTCCACCATCTCCCCTAGTTAAACTTAAATAAGCAGTTCGATACATTTTTTCTTTTGCTAGATACGGCAATAAACTATTGTTTTCATCATCGGGATGTGCAGCTATGTACAAAACACTTCCGAGTATATTTAATTTTTTTAATTGCTGATAAATTTCAGTACTTGATTTCTGTGCATATGTTAAATTGAATGAATAAGCAGATAATAAAATAAAAATTATTTTCTTCATCATTTGAAATATTGAATTGTTTACGAAGATAAATGTGATTAGGTTGTATTATTTCTCAATTTTAAAATATTAAATAAATCTAAAAATTTAAAAAATGAAGTAGCGGGAAAAAATCTTTTTAGTTTTATAGAGTAGTATTGAATTTCAAAAAAATTATTTCAATTCGTTTATAGAATAAGTATCTAAATTGAACAGGAGAAGCAATGGTGATACAATATTTATTTAAAATCAACAACTCAAACTGAAATATTTGATTTTATAAAAATTACTTAGTTTTATTCATCAATTTATTTTTATGTATAAAATTATTTTTACATTTTCTTTACTTATCAGCCTTAATGCTTGCAAAAAAAATAATACCTCAGCCAGTGGAGAATCTATTAAAGGAGAAGTATTTGAATATTCAATAATGCCATCTGCTACAAATAATGCAATCAGTACTTTTAACTCGGAACACTTTGTTTCATTGGATACAAGAACAATAACTAAAAATAAATTATTTGTCTTTTTACCTGGCACTAGTGGCTCACCAAATTTTTATAAATTAATTGTAAAAAAAGCAGCAGCACTTGGCTATCATTCGTTGGGTTTAATGTATCCAAATAATTCAGATTTATACACCGCATCAGCCACATCAAGTGATCTTACTTTATTTGGAAAATGCCGACAAGAAATATTTGATGGAACAGATCAAACAACAGGTGTTTCTGTAGATCAAACCAATTGTATCAAATCTAGACTTTATAAATTAATTATCTATTTACAACAACAACACCCCGAACAAAACTGGCAGCAATTTATTATAAATAATGATATTGATTGGAGTAAATGTATTGTTGCAGGTCATTCGCAAGGTGGTGGACATGCATTATACATTGCTAAAAAAACACCCGTATCAAAAGCAATAAGCTTTGCTTCAATCGACTGGAATTCAACATTGAATAGAAGTGCAGATTGGGTTTTACAAACTGGTGTTACACCCATTTCAAAACTATATTCTTTCAATAGTATAAGTGATGAAATTTTTAATTACAATAATGTCAAAATACAACTTTCAGACATGAATTTTTTAGGACCTGCAATAAACATAGATAACACTTCTCCAATTTACAACAATAGCCACACCCTTATTACCAATGCAACCCCTGCATTATTTATACTTTTTCCCAATCACAACCTAACTGTATTAGACCAATACATTCCAAAATCAACAGATGGCTCTGTTAGCACTACATTTTCAAATGCATGGGAATATTTGTTGAATAACTAATTTTTTACAAAATAGCTGAATAATGATTACTATACAATTATAAATAGAAAGCCCACTTTAAATTTATTTATTCAAAAAAGAAATTTAAAGTGGGTAATGAAAAATTTATTGCTTAATTAATTTTATTTGTTGCTTCTCCCCATTACATATTAGTTCAAAAATATACAAACCTGATGTCTGTCCATTCAACGCATTTCTGCATGAAGCTCTAACTAGGTCAAAACTTCCGTTTATCTTTTGTATCACATTTCCTAAAGAATTAATGATTCTAACATTCAAAATACTATTTGAATTTAATCTTGATGTTTTATAAATTTCTAATGGAGCGTTGTTAGATATCAAGTTAGGATAAATTTGAATTAATGTACTTGCTTCACTAAAATTAAATGATAAAATATTACTATAGTTTATTTTCCCATCAAGATCTACTTGTTGTAATCTGTAGTATACAATCTTGTTATAGACAGATTGATCAGTGAATTCATATGAATTTGTAGTTGATGGATTAGCTGTTGCTTTTACAAAACCAATGTTTATAAAATGGACTCCATCAACCGACTTTTCTATATTGAATCCTTTGTTATTTATTTCAGATGCTGTGTTCCATTTTAATAATACATCTCTATTTTTCTGAGTACCTGTAAAACTTAATAAATTTACAGGAAGCATTCTAAAATCACTAAACACTGTAAATAAAGTTAATTCGGCAAGAGGGAAAGAGGTTTGACTGTAAGGGTTAGTACCTGCTGCACTATTAATAGCTCCTGCTCTATACCATAAAGTATTTCCATTATTAAGATTACGAGCAACAGCACATGAAGATCTATCAAAAGAAATATCTTCATCAGAAGTACTCCAACTAAACGTTGCTGTAACATTTAATCCGGAAGTACTAGAAGGAAGAACCTCCCATGACTTTTTCAATTTACCAGAAGAATTAACAGGTGAACCATTTGTACCAGCTTGTAAAACACTTTCAAAACATCTTACATTGAATCGGGTTGGTGTGCCATTATTTACAAGTGTAACTGGAGAATAAAAGGTATTTCCTACAGGAAAATCAACCGATACGTTGCCAACATTTCTAATTAATGCTCCTGAATTTGTTGCAATGTTTGTTGTTTGAATAAAATTGGAACTATTTGCTCCGGTAATGGATGCATTGCCAGTCATTGCTAAATTGTTGTTCCCTAAAATAATTTTCCCTGATGTAAATAACAATGTTTCTGAAATATTTATAGCAGCATTTAAAGAAATATTATTGTTATTTGAAATTTCTAATCTTGCAAGATTTATATTTCCATTAATAGTTTGAAGTGTGCTTCCATTTAATATAATACTATTGTTGCCAGAAGTAGTTCCTCCTCCAAATAGATTACCTGTTATTGATAAATTACCTCCTGATAAAAATATGGTTGCACCAGTTTCTATTGTACAATTTTTAACGCTTATGTTCGTATTAATTATAGGACTTGGATTTGCATTTGCAGGTACAACTAAATGCAAATTACTTGAAGGAATAATACCTTCTTCCCAATTACCACAATCATTAATATTGGTGGTTCCTTTATTTCCAGTCCATATTGCTGCTCTTGAATTCACTGCATTGATACTTGCTCTTGTATCAACAACAGCGGGTGCTGTATAAGTAACATTAATCCAACATTTTTGTCCAGCTTGTGTATTATTGGTGTTTCTAACCTTTACAACAACCCATCCTGAATAAGAAGTTGAATACGTACCTGTGAGTGGCGAAGAAGCAGAAGTATTTCCACTAATTTGATGTAACATATTTCCATCTAAATCCCAAAGTGAAACTGTAATATTTGTACCATTCACCTCTGGTTTTACATAATAAGTAATAGGCAATCCTGCAGCAACATAAATTTTCCCAGCAACACGTTGGTTAGTACTGTTTGTTGGCAATGCACCACCTTGACCTAAACTTTCACAATGGCTATCACCTAAATCATTAGCCATTTCCCATTCTTGTTGAGTTGTAGTAGACCTTGTAGGTTGATATGTTGCCAAATAATTGTAAAGATCATTAACCGAAGTTACGGTAACACCTGGAGGAGCAGGTGCCCAAATGGAATACCCATGACCATATGCATTTGTAATCGTATGACCCACAGGTGCAGTTTGTATATATACTCTTCTATCTGCGGGAATTGATATTGTATTAATACCATGTGCCCCTGAATAATCATATAATACAGTACCAACTGCCCATGAATCATTTACTTTACAATAAACTTTTTGATCTGCTGTATTATTACTTACAGAACTAAAAGCATCTGTAATTCCTATAATTGCTTTTCCAACCCTTTCAATTACTAAATGATCTCCAGATGATCCCGTTTCATAAAATGGGTTATTTGCTGCAGTTGGAATTCCATAGTCTCCATCTTTAAATGCCAATCGCTGGTGTGCTTGCATTAAATTTACAATATCAGATCTAACCGGCAAGTCGGTAGTATTAGTTGGTAAATGATTATATCTTTTACCGGTAGTTCCAATATCAAATAAATCTTCAAAAAATACTAAAGCATTTCCATCCATTGCAAATGTTGCTGCATAAGCTGCAAATAATCTTGGTTCTCTGGGGTCTATATGTTGTCCGTTACCACCTAATTCACTTCCGGTATTCCATCCTGATGTACCATTTACTCCTAGTGGTTGAGCAAAATTTCCATTAGTACTTAATACAGGTCTGTAAGTATCATGGCTGTTTACAAAATTTACACTTCTATGAACTCTTAAACCACCAGGATAATCAAAATATCTAAAACTTTGTTGTTCCCCTGGTAAGTTTTGCATATTGAAGAATCCATTACCTCTTACTAATTGAAACAAGCCTCCATTATTAGAGGTGTTATAACCACGTAAGCCAAAATCAAAAGTACCAGTATGTTTTTCATTGGTTACTCCACCTGGTGCTGTAGGAGAAGCAACATTATTTGTATAAGCATCAATTGCAAATTGATCTCCAATCCATTCTCCCACACAAAACATATCTTGTCCTCCAGCCTGTAAAGTAGTTAATGATGGATTGTATTTACTATGCCAAATACTTGTTTCTTGAGTAGCCAATGAAAAATGTTTAACTGCATCCCAACGCCAACCATCACTACCTGTTTGCTTTTTTAACCACATTAACCAATCTCTTGCATTGTCTTGCATGTAATTAAAAGATTGTGATGGATTAAAATAATTTCTTAAATTACCATTTATTACAGTAGATCCACTCGTAGGAATATTAGAACTTTGTCCAAATGCTGTTCCATCATAATTAATATCCGGTCCCCAAAACATTGAGTTAATATCATTACATCCACTAGTGCAATTATAAAAATTTTGGAAGTTTTTTGCCCATCTTCCATTTCTAGTCCAATAGTCATTTTGATATTCATCTAATGCTGGAGTAGAATAACTTACATATCGAAAGTTTTTAAAGCCACTTGCAGTTCCAATAGATCCAGTAGCAGGATCCTGACCACCAGCACCGGCAGTTCCTACGGGTGAAGGAGCCCCAAATGTATTTACACCACCTCCGGCATCGCCATTGTGATTTAGAACCACATCATGTATTACTTCTATTCCATTGGCATGCATCACAGCTATCATTCTCAACAAATCATCTTTTGTTCCAATTCGTGTTCTCATTCTATCATTCAAAGGATGCCCATTTCCCTTTTGTCTTTTATCACCTAAATCATAATTGTCAAAAGGCATATATCCTACATAATCTGGATTTGAATTTTTAATAGCTGGAGGAATCCAAATTGCATTAAAACCTGCAGCTTTTAAGCGGGGTGCTAACTCTGTTAAATAATTAGCCCAACCAAAACGGTAATTCTCGTTCCAATAATCCCACCAAAACGCTTGAAAAACTACTTTTTTCACTTTTGTTTGAGCATATGTAGTGAAATAAGCACTTAAAATACAAAATACTATTATAAATATCTTACTTAAAAAAAGTGATTTTTTTTTCATGAGGATGCGTTCATTTAATTTTTATAGGAGTTAAAAATACGAATGTGTAATAAATACACAAAACTTTTATAAAGAAAACTTTAATTATAATTGTTAAAAGTTTAAATGAGGTAAAGATTTTTATTTTGAAATAAAAAAACGCTGTAATTTTTTTACAGCGTTTTTAATGTTATTCTAAATATCTTATAATATTATAGGATTACAAAATTTACTGATTCGCTCGTAGAACCAGATGAATATTTGGCTATATATGTACCTTTTGTTTTTGGAGCTGGAAT